>NZ_REHO01000007.1:0-163750 GCF_003692935.1 Lactobacillus sp. ESL0260 | reverse complement strand
TGGATAAGTTATTACAATGAAGATAGAATTCGGCACAAGCTAAAAGGCTTAACTCCGATTCAATATCGGAATCAAGCCTTAAGTAAAACGATATAAAACTAACGTCCAGTTTTAGGGGTTAGCTTCACATTGATGAGTTTCTTTTTTATTGCTCTAAACTTGCAGCAATATCGTGAATTTTTTTAAAGCGATGATTGACTCCAGATTTTGAAATCGGACCATCTGGCACCTGTTGCGCTATTTCTTTCAGTGATAGTTCCGGTTCATCTAATCTTAGTCTAGCCAAACCTTGCAATTTTTCAGGAATGTTTTCTAGCCCAATTTTACGTTCAATCAACTCTATATCTTCAACCTGCTTGGCTGCTGCATTAGCCGTCTTTTTTAAATTAGCTGTATCACAATTGACCAACCTGTTAACAGAATTACGCATATCACGCATAATGCGCAAATCTTCAAAAGACAACATTGCATTTAATGCTCCGACAATATGTAAAAAGTCACCAATTTTTTCGGCTTCTTTTAAATAAACAATATAGCCACGCCTTCTTGGTGTACTTTTAGCATTCAGATTAAAGCGGTCATTCATAATATGAAGCAAATCGTCATTATGGTCTTGATAAATAGAATAAATTTCCAAATGATACCGACTCGTATTAGGATTATTCACACTGCCACTGGCTAAAAAAGCACCACGCAAATATGACATCGACCCTTCCCGTGAATTAATTATTCTTTTAGGAATGCTAGTAATTAAATTCAAGCTTGGGGTCAAAATTTCCAAATTATTCAGTATTTCTTTAACGTGATTTTGTAATCTCACCAAATACTGATTATTTTTTTTAAGCTTCATTTTGCGAGAGACTATCAGTTGTGGTTCAACCTTATATGCAGTTTTTATCAATGAAAAAATACGTCTAGCTATGGCAGGATTTTCAGTAGTGATATCAAGACTAAATTTGTGCTCATGAAAATTCAAAACGCCATTCATACGCAGGAAAGCAGCCAATTCAGCTTTGGCATGTTCGCGGTGAATGGGCAGCGAAGTCAACTCTTTTTTTACGTTACTAGCATAGCTGGCCATTATTTGTTATTCCTTCCTGCGAGCCATTGCGGCAAATGCCAGGTTGATGATCTCTTTTGCTACCTTCTTACCGTCATGAAAAACCAATCCGCTACGCTGGTCAATAAAATCATCGGTAATCACCCGACAGCCCTGCTCGCGCAGTCCGTTAAAGTCTCTTTTTACCGGCTCAATATACGCATCGTAATCACTAGGATTAAACTTAGACATGTCAATTTTGGCACCATTAACTAAAGCAGTATTAATATAATGACCACCAAGATGTGCGTTAATTACTTTAACGTGATCACAGTCTGAAAAATGATCGGTTTCACCAAGCTGCGTCATAATATTGCAAATATATATTACTTCTGCACTAGTTTTCCTAACAGCTTCGCCTAAATTAGGTATCATCAGGTTAGGTAAGATTGAAGTAAACAAGCTTCCGGGTCCTAACACTACTGCATCAGCATTTTTAATAGCATTTAGCACTTTAGACACGGCTTTTGGTTCAGAATTTGAGTTTGTATTGGTAACCCAAACTCGTTTTATCCTCTTATCCTTATCAGTGATTTCCTTTTCTCCTGCTTGAATGGTCCCATCAACAAACTCAGCATTAAGTGTTAAGGGCTCGTTAGAGGCAGGATACACGTGTCCATCTACGTGCATCATTTTAGACAAAGACTGGACAGCATCAAAAATATTGCCATGCATCTCATTCAAAGCAGCAATGATTAAGTTTCCGATAGCATGCCCTGAAAAAAATGAATCGGAGGAATCAAACCGATATTGAAAAATATCTTTTTCTTCCTGTGAAATTCCACTTAAAGAAACCAGCACATTGCGAATATCACCTGGTGGAACGACATTGATAAAGTTGCGAATTGATCCTGAAGAACCACCATCATCTGATACCGTCACAATGGCGGTTATTTCAGCTTCCTGTTCTTTAAGCGCATTCAAAACAACTGGCAACCCAGTTCCACCACCAATGACCACAATCTGTGGTCTTCTACTTCTAGTTACACGAATCACTTTTTCAGCATATGTCATGAAAATCACCTTTTTCTAGTGTAACGACTAATTTCGCGGTGCGTAATATCAACTGTATAGTCTTCAGCCAAGTCCTGTGCCAATTGCTGTGCAATTGCAACGCTGCGATGCTGACCACCCGTACACCCAATTGCAATAGTTAATTTGCTTTTGCCTTCATTAATGTACCCCGGCAAAGCAACTTTTAACAAATCTAAAAATTTTTGATAAAAAGTCTGGGTTTGTTTTTTATCCATTACATAATTAAAAACCCGTTTATCGAGTCCCGTAAATGGCCTTAATTCAGGTATATAAAATGGGTTAGGCAAAAACCTGACATCCATCACAATATCTGCATCAATTGGCATACCGTATTTGAAGCCGAAAGATAATACTTCAATGGAAAATGGCTGTTTATGCTGTTTACTAAATCTATTAATCAGCTCCTGCTTTAGTTCCTTAGGTGACAAATTAGAGGTATCTATAATGTCATTAGCTCGATTCTTTATACCTGTTAAAATTCGTCTTTCTTCTAAAATACCGTCAAGCAAGCGGCCATTGCTTGCCAATGGTGGCACACGCCTTGTCTCTTTGTAACGGGCTACTAAAGTGTTATCGGAAGCATCCAGAAATACAATTCTAGTTTGAGCGTTGCCATTATCTTCAAGCGAATTGATCTCATTATCTAAGTCTTTATAAAACCGTCTAACTCGTAAATCAATTACCACTGCTACTTTAGTAAAATCATCCGACCTGACAATTAATTCCCAAAAACTAGGTAAAAGCGATGGAGGCAAATTATCAACTATAAAATAGCCCATATCTTCCAAAGCATGAGAAGCCACGGTTTTGCCCGCGCCACTCATTCCTGTAATAATCAGTAGTTGCTTTTTGTGCTCAGCCATTTTCAAACTACCCCCCCTATTAATAAAATTATACCATACCAGGTTTTTCCTAACTTTTTTGAGTAAAAAAAAAGTTCTAATGAACTTTTTATTTATTAGCGATTGACAAAAGCTGCAATAATTTGATTAATTCCAAAAATTAATAACCAGAATGACACTAACCAAATTAGTGTTAAAGCAGACAATGCCGGATTAAACATCAGGCTGATTGCTATCAATAATCCTAGTATATTTAATATTAGGTTTAGCCAAAAGAAGAAATTAGAAATTCTTCTCATCTGCCATGAAAAAACTATACCGGTAATCGAATCAAATAAGAACCAAAAAGCAAAAAGGTAGGCAATTGTTAATCCAGCAGCGTCGTATGAGTAAAGAAACAAAATTCCAACGATAATGTCCAGTACCCCTGAAACAATTGACCACCAGCTAGAAGGGATAAAATACCGAAAACGGCTGTAAAATACCAGCCAAACAAATCCCTGGACAATAGAGACAATAGCGAACAGCAAGACAAATGCGTGTAGTGCTTTACCAGGGTGCCGCAATAGAAATAACCCGGCAATTACCATTAAAATACCAGAAATAAATGCGGCCCAATTAAAACCACGATTTTGTCCGTAACTAGAAAAATTATCCATTTTTATTCCTCCTTGCGCTATATTTTACACTTTCTCACAAACAATTAATACTATTTAATTACTTTTTGCACTAGCCTTTTTTGTTAGTGACGTGTCACGCATAAGAACTGGCTTTAAATACTGACCGGTATAACTTTCCTTAACTTGTGCTACCTGCTCTGGTGTGCCAGTGGCAACTACTTGGCCACCACCTTCTCCTCCTTCAGGACCCAGATCAATTAACCAATCAGCATTTTTAATCACATCCAAATTGTGTTCGATTATCAAAACTGTATTGCCTTGATCAACGAGTCTTTGCAGCACTTCCAGTAAACGCTTGATATCATCTGTATGCAAACCAGTTGTCGGCTCATCTAAAATGTAAAAGTTCTTACCTGTTGATAACTTCTGCAACTCCGCAGCAAGCTTCATCCTTTGCGCTTCACCACCGGATAAGGTAGTAGCAGACTGACCTAGTTTGACATAACCTAAACCGACATCCACAATTGTTTGTAATTTGCGCGCAATTTTAGGAATATTTTTAAAGAACAAGCAAGCCTCACTAATTGTCATATCTAAAACCTGTGCAATATTTTTCTTGCGATAGGTTACTTCGAGAGTTTCAGAATTATAACGACTGCCATGACAAACTTCACACGGAACATAGACGTCCGGTAAAAAATTCATTTCTATTTTAATAATGCCATCGCCATGGCAGGCTTCACAACGACCGCCTTTAACATTAAAAGAAAAGCGCGCCTTAGTGTAACCACGAAGCTTGGCTTCATTTGTTTGGGCAAATAAAGCTCTAATATCATCAAAAACACTGGTATAAGTAGCGGGATTACTTCGAGGAGTGCGACCGATCGGACTTTGATCAATATCAATGATTTTTTCAATGTTTTGGTAGCCACTGATAGTTTTATATTTGCCAGGTTTAGTTTGATTTCGATTCAATTTTTGTGCTAAAGCACGTTTTAATATCATATTTACCAAGGTTGATTTACCTGAACCTGAAACCCCAGTAACCACAATTAATTTGCCTAAAGGAAATTCAACCTTTAAATTTTTGAGATTATTTTCAGCTGCACCGGTAATCGTAATTTTTTTACCATTACCTTTACGCCTTTTTAACGGAACAGGAACGAACTTTTTACCTGCCATATATTGTCCAGTTAGAGATTTCTCATTCTGTTCTACTTCTTCAGGCGTACCGGCAGCCATGACTTCACCGCCATAAGTCCCAGCACCCGGACCCATATCGATCAGGTAATCGGCTTGTCTCATAGTCTCGTCATCATGTTCAACTACAATTAAGGAATTACCTAAATCACGCATGCGCTTCAAAGCAGCTATCAGCCGGTCATTATCACGCTGATGTAAACCAATTGATGGCTCATCCAAAACATACATGACTCCTGAAAGATTTGAACCAATTTGGGTCGCAAGTCGGATTCTTTGAGCTTCCCCACCAGATAAAGTATTAGCAGAACGTGACAAGGTCAAATAATCTAGGCCCACACTATTTAAGAAGGTGAGCCTGTCACGCACCTCCTTTAGTATTGGCTTAGCAATGACAGATTCTTGTTCATCAAGTTTGATATTATTGAAAAATTCAAGGGCATGACTGATTGCCAAATCCGATGCCTCAGCGATATCCTTGCCATTAACTTTAACAGCTAATGCTTTACGATTTAATCTTTTGCCATGACAAGTTGAGCAAGTAAGTTCTGTCATATATTTGCCCATAACATCACGCATGAATTTTGACATCGGATGATAATAACGTCTTTCAACATTCTCCATAGCGCCTTCAAAAGGCGCTGTCGTATCATTAACTCCGAAATCACCGGTAACATGAAACTTAATTTTTTTAGTTGAGCCGTGTAAGATTGTCTCTTTTTGCTTCTTAGTCAACTTAGAAAATGGTTTATCAAGCGGAATTTTCAAAGCCGTACATGCCTGCTCAAGCATTTCCCCGTAGTACTTGGAATTTTTCCAAGGTGCAACTGCTCCTTCGGCTAAAGTTTTGCTTTGATCCGGAACAACCAAATCCTCATCAACTGATAACTTGACACCTAAGCCGTCACAATCAGGACAAGCGCCAAATGGTGCATTAAAAGAGAAGAGCCGTGGTTCCATTTCTCCTACAGTAAAGCCGCATTTAGGACAAGCATAGTATTCTGAAAAGTTGATCGTTTCTGCGCCGATCACATCAACATTCATATAGCCGTCCGATAAGCGCAGAGCTGCCTCTACCGAATCAAAAAGGCGTGACCGAATACCTTCTTTAACAATCAAACGGTCAACCACGATGTCAATTGAATGCCGCTTATTTTTTTCTAAATCAAATTTTTCACCAATTTCATGCATATCGCCATCAACAATAACACGCACATAGCCTGCTCTTTGTACCCGTTTAAAGACTTCTTTATGCGCACCACGTTTAGACCTGATTACAGGTGCCAAAATTTGAATACGGCTACGTTCAGGCAAAGCCAAAATGCGATTAACCATTTGCTCAACCGACTGTCTTTCAATTAAAGTACCATCGTTAGGACAAACTGGGTGCCCAACTCGAGCCCACAAAAGTCTAAGATAATCATTTATTTCAGTAACTGTGCCCACAGTTGATCTGGGATTATGCGATGTCGTTTTTTGATCAATTGAGATTGCTGGATTTAAGCCATCGATTGAATCAACATCCGGCTTATCCATTTGTCCTAAAAATTGGCGCGCATAGCTTGACAGTGATTGAACATATCTTCTGCGCCCTTCGGCATACAAAGTATCAAAAGCCAAAGAACTTTTGCCAGAACCCGACAGGCCGGTAATAACAACTAATTTATCCTTAGGTATAGACAGGTTAATGTCTTTTAAATTGTGTTCACGCGCACCCCGAATAACAATTTTATCATTTACCATTTAATGCTTTCCCTTTTTTCTTAATTGGACTTCTAGTTGAACTTTCCAGTTCCATGATAGCATCCCGCAAGGTTGCAGCACCTTCGAAATCAAGTTTCTTAGCAGCTTCCTGCATTTGCTTACGCAAGTCTTTAATCATGGTTCTCTTTTGTTTAACGGTTAATTCGTCAAAGTTCAAATCAGCAAAACTATCAGTTTGCGTATCTTCATCCGCCACTTTTGTAGCAGAAATAACATCCCTGATCGGTTTAACGATAGTTTTCGGTTTCATACCGTGCTCTTCATTAAATTTAATCTGTAATTTACGTCTTCTCTGCGTTGCATCAATAGCTTCCCGCATTGAGTCTGTGATTGTATCGGCATACATAATTACAGCCCCATCTGCGTTTCTGGAAGCACGCCCCATTGTTTGCACTAGTGGCCGGTATGCACGTAGAAAGCCTTCCTTATCAGCATCAAGAATTGCGACCAGTGAAACTTCCGGTACATCAATACCCTCACGCAATAAGTTAATACCAATTAAAACGTCATACTTGCCAGTACGCAAGTCACGCAATATTTGCATCCGTTCCAAAGTTTTAACATCTGAATGAAGATATTGCACTTTAATCCCGAGATCTTTTAAATAATCTGTTAAGTCCTCAGCCATTTTTTTCGTTAATGTAGTAACGAAAACACGTTCATTCTTTTCAATCCGCTTGTTAATTTCAGCAACTAGATCATCAATTTGACCCTCAACCGGTTTAACCTCAATTTTAGGATCAAGCAAACCAGTTGGTCTGATGATTTGTTCGACCTTATGATTTGTCCGTTCGAGCTCATAATCTCCCGGGGTTGCTGAAACATATAATATTTGGTTAACGTGTTTTTCAAATTCAGCCAGCTTCAAGGGCCTGTTATCAAGCGCAGAAGGTAAACGAAAGCCGTAATCAATCAAAGTCTTTTTACGGTTGCGGTCTCCGTTGTACATTGCCCTAATTTCCGGCATAGTTGCGTGAGACTCATCAATTAGAATGAGAAAATCATCTGGAAAGAAGTCAAGTAAAGTATAAGGGGGTTCTCCTTCTTTTCTTCCTTCCATATGACGAGAATAGTTTTCAATACCGTTGGTATAGCCAACTTCACCCATCATTTCCATATCGAAAGTGGTCCGCTGTTTAATACGTTCAGCTTCTAGCAACTTTCCCTCGCCTTCAAACTTTTTCACCTGAATATTCATTTCTTGTGAAATGGCCTTAAGAGCCCGTCTCATTTGCTCTTCATTGGTCATGAAGTGCGTTGCTGGGAAAAGTGAAATACTCTCTCTTTCACCAATAACTTCACCGGTTAAGGCATCAACTTCTACAATTCTGTCAATTTCATCACCGAAAAATTCAATCCGATAAGCGTGGTTAGAGTTGCCTGCAGGAAAAACTTCTACAACATCTCCACGAACGCGAAAACGACCACGTTGAAAGTCAATATCATTGCGGTCATATTGAATATTGACTAGATCACGCAGTAAAGTGTTTCTGTTGTATTCTTCACCCTCATGAACCGTAATCACACTCGCAGCATATTCTTTAGGGTCACCTAAGCCGTAAATGCACGAAACTGACGCTACGACAATAACATCGTTTCGTTCCATTAAGTCACTGGTAGCTTGGTGACGTAATTGGTCAATTTCATCATTAATTGCTGAGTCCTTTTCAATATATGTGTCTGATTGCGGCACATATGCTTCAGGTTGGTAATAATCATAGTATGACACGAAATAGTCAACGGCATTATGTGGGAAAAACTCTTTAAATTCTCCATATAGCTGTCCCACCAAAGTCTTATTATGAGAAATGACTAAAGTGGGTTTATTTAACTTAGCAATAATATTGGCCATAGTGAAAGTTTTACCAGTACCGGTAGCACCTTCCAAAATCTGTTCTTTATACCCTTTTTTAAAGCCAGCAGCCAATTTATCAATGGCTTTTTGCTGATCGCCTGCTGGATTAAATTTAGAAACGAGTTCAAATTTACGTTCTTCTTGTCGTTTAATCATCGAAAGACTCCTCGTAGAAAAAGTTGGACAAAATTGCCCAACTCTTATTTGACTTATTATATTTTACTCTCTCGAACGTATTTTCGCATCCTTTTTGTCTTATTTTAACAGTTTTGCCATTGCCTTTTGATAACTTTCAGCCGCCGCGTGAGCAGTTGCAATATCGGGCTTATTAACTCCGACGTAGGCTTTAATTACTGGTTCTGTACCAGATGGTCTTAAGGCCAGCCAAGTTTCATCTGCCAAATAATATTTTAATACATTGGATTTAGGTAGCCCTGCTAGCGGTTTAACACCATTCTCGGTAATTTCCTGCTGCTTTAAAAAGTCTTGGATTTTGTTAACCTTAACCCCATTTATTTCTTCTAAATGCTCTGAACGTAATTTTGACATCAAAAGCGCCATTTTCTTTTGTCCACCAATACCCGGCATTTCAATAGCTTTAGTAATTTCGTATGAAGTACCGTATTTTTGCCAAATTTCATTGAGACCATCTAGCACGGTCATGTTGCGTGAAGCATAATAAGAAGCTACTTCAGCAAACATTAGTGCACCCTGCATAGCGTCTTTATCTCGCGCAAAAGGCTTAAAAAGATAGCCGTAGCTTTCCTCAAAGCCCATCAAGAATTTGCCATCATGCATCTTACTCATGCGATCGATTTCTTCGCCAATAAACTTGAAACCGGTCAAAACATATTTGGTTTTAATACCAAAATCTTGGGCAATTTTAAACGGCATGCTACTGGAAACTACCGAGGTAATTAACTCATAATCGCTGGCTAATTGACCATTATTTTTTAAATTAACCAGCAAATAATAAATCATTAGCGTGGCAATTTGGTTACCAGTAAGCACTTGGAAATCACCATTTTTGGTGCGCACGCATGCACCCATTCGATCAGCATCAGGATCCGTGGCAATGATTAAGTCTGCCTGTTTTTCATTTGCTAACTTTATTCCCGGATCAAAAACATCACGGTATTCCGGATTTGGTTTTTTAGTTGTTGGAAATTCCGGATCAATGATTGTCTGGCTGGGAACCGGAATTACATTAGTAAAACCTCCTTGCCTGAATGCGCGATCATAAATCATTTTACCTGTACCATGCAATGGGGTATAAATAATGGTTAATTTGTCGGCATTTTGCCGGATAAGGTCGGTGTTAACATTTACCGTTTTCAATGCTGCTAAATATGCTTCATCAATGTCTTCACCAATCAGCTGTAAAGTTTTTCGTGCACGGAGTTGCCCTACTGGCGCTGCTTTAACGTTAAAAATATCTGTTACTCTTTGAGAATACTCAAAAACTCGCTCTGCATCTTCAGGACCCATTTGGGCGCCATCAGCACCATAGACCTTGTATCCATTATATTGTTTGGCATTATGAGAAGCAGTAATATTAATTCCGGCTGCAGCGTGTAAGTACCTAACAGCAAATGATAATTCAGGTGTCGGTCTTAAATCATCAAACAGATAAACATGGATATTATGGCTTCCTAGAATTCTGGCCGCATGATCCGCAAATTCACGTGAGTGATAACGTGAATCAAAAGAAATTACTACCCCATTATTTTGAGCTTGCTCACCCTTTTCATCTATTAACCGAGCTAAACCTTCTGTTACACGGCCAACAGTGTATAAATTGATGCGATTAGTCCCCGGCTCCAGTCTGCCTCTCATACCGGCAGTACCGAAATTAATATCTTGCCCAAACGCATCTTCAATCCAATTTGAATCTTGACCAAGTTCAGACAGTTGATCTTTTAAATAATCGGGCAGATTTCGCGCCTGTTGCCATTTTTGAAATGTTTCTCTTGCTTTCATTTCAGTAATGTTCCTCTTTTTCTAGCTTTTAATTCGTTTTCATAAATTATATTCTAGCATTTATCACTATTGCTATCTGTAAAAATAAAAAAAGAATTCATTTAAGCTGAATTCTTTTTGTAATCCTTATATTTTCCGATCATTTAAATCTTGCAAATAATTGTATGCCTGTTGGCCAGCAATACTGCCGTCACCAACTGCATTAGCAATTTGGCGCAAGTCTTTTGCCCTTACATCACCCAAGGCAAAAATACCATCAACCTTAGTTCTCATATGCTCATCTGTTGGAATCCAACCATTCTCATCAGTTACGCCCAAATCTTTAAAAGGAGCAGTTTGAGGAATAACGCCAACGTAGATAAAAACACCGCGAGTCTTTAAGTGTTTTTCTTCACCGGTCTCTTTATCTTTATAGGTAACGCCAGTCACCTTATTGCCGTCACCATCAATAGATTGAGTTAAGCCATTCCAAATGAAATGCATTTTAGGATTGGCAAAAGCACGTTTTTGCAGAGTTGGTTGAGCGCGTAGTTGATCCCGCCTATGTATAACCGTAACTGACTTAGCACTTTGAGCCAAGTAAATTCCTTCTTCAATAGCTGAATCGCCGCCACCTATAACCGCAATATCTTCATCTTTAAAAAAGGCAGCATCACAAACAGCGCAATAAGAAACACCCTTACCGGAATATTCATCTTCACCAGGAACACCTAAATGACGATGATCCGCTCCGGTAGCAATAATTAAGGCAGGTGCACTGTACTCGCCAGTATCTGTTTTAACTATTTTTAGGTCACCATCAGTGGTTACAGATTGAACGTCGCCATATTCAAATTTGGCACCAAACTTCATAACAGAATTGTACATTTTTTCGCCCAACTCTGGTCCTTTAATTTCACTAAAGCCGGGATAGTTATCAATTGCATCGGTGTTATTCATTTGCCCACCATACAAACCACGATCAAGCATTAACACTGAAAGGTTTGCACGAGAAGCATAAAGAGCAGCAGTTAAGCCACCAGGTCCTGCTCCGATAATGATTACGTCATATTTTTCCGTCATAGTTTTACCCCCAGTACTTTCTTATTTTTCGTAAGTAAATATTACAACGATTTGCATGTTAAAGTCTAATCTCCTGTTTAGGACTTCTACCCATCATCTGGGTAATTTCATCATCTACATTAGAATTTTGGTATAAAACGCGGTAGATAGCTTCACTAATCGGCATATCAATATGCTTTTCTGCGCATAATTCGTGCACAGCCTTTACTGTTGTAGCACCTTCAACAACCTGACCCATATTTTGCAAGACATAGTCAAGACTCTTGCCCTCACCTAATTGCTTACCACAGCGCCAATTACGAGAATTGACTGATGTACAAGTAACAATTAAATCACCTATTCCTGCAAGACCACTAAAAGTCATTGGGTCGGCACCAAAGTAATTAACTCCTAGGCGTGTAATCTCTGCTAATCCTCGGGTCATTAAAGCCGCCTTAGCATCGTCGCCATAGTGTTTACCAACTAAAATCCCTGCCGCGATTGCAATAACATTTTTAACCGCACCAGCTACTTCGACACCAATCAAGTCGCTATTGGTATATAAACGGAAATAGTCATTTGAAAATAACTGTTGCACCTTTTGTGCATTTTCCAGACTGGTTGAAGCACATGAAATGGCAGTCAAATCTTTTTGAGCAACACTTTCAGCATGGCTAGGTCCTGAAATAGCTACAATTTTATCCTCATCATCCGGATAGATTTCTTCAGTTAAAATTTCCGATATCAGTTTTTTGGAACCCGGTTCAATACCTTTGGTAGCAGTGACTATAAGCGGCTTTGAATTAGTTTGTCTTAAAATTTTACTTACATTCTGAGCAACACTGCGAATAGCTTGAGTAGGTAAAACAAATAATACAATTTCGGCTTCCGTTAAAGCTTCATTTAAGTCACCTGTCGCAACAGCCGTTTTATTTACCTGCCAGTTTTTCATATAGTGCTCATTAGTATGATACTGGTTAATTTCGTCATTAACTTTTTCGTTATTACCATACAGAACGATATTATATCCTTTATCTGCAAGCATTGATCCTAAAACCGTGCCCCATGAACCTGCTCCTAAAACTGCAATTTTTGTCATTTTTTACTCTCTTTCACTTAAATAATTATTAATCTCGACTATAAGGGTATTTCAAGCCACTGCCTTCTAGATACCATTTAGGTTTAACAACTCGTCTGCGATAAATAAATAATACTATAACCACAATCAGCAATATGACACTAAGCATTTGCGAAACCCGAATTGATTCCAAAAGGTAAAGACTATCTGTCCGCATGCCTTCTACGAAAAAACGTACGACAGAATACCATGCCAAATAGAGCATAAATATTTCGCCTTGTTTAAACAGATGCTTTCTGTGTCTTAATAACAATATTATCAGTAAACCAATCAAATTAAAGAAAGATTCATATAAAAAAGTAGGCTGATAGTAAACTCCACCAATTTTCATCTGATTAATAATAAAATCAGGTAAGTGCAAGCTTTGTAAAAAAGCCAAGGTTGTCGGTCCACCATGAGCTTCTTGATTAATAAAATTACCCCAGCGGCCTAATATTTGAGCAGCCATTACTCCTGGCGTAATGATGTCCAGCATCAGAAATGGTGGCAACATTCTCTTATAACAAAATACCAGTAAAACTGCCAATCCAGCCAGTAAGCCGCCATAGATAGCAATGCCACCATTCCAAATAGCAATTATCTCGTCAAGATGCTGAGAATAATAATGCCATTCAAAAATAACATAGTAAATGCGAGCACCCAAATATCCAAGAGGAACAGCCCATAACAGCAAATCCATGAAGTCATCACTTTCAATTTGACGTTTGCGACCTTCAAAAATTGCCATTGAGACAGCTAAAATAATTGCGACAGCCATAATAATGCCATACCACTTGACACTTAGGTTTCCAAATTTAAATGCTACTGGATTAATGGTCAATATCATTTATTCTTATCCTTTGCTGTGTCTGCTTGAGAGTTTTTCTTAATTAATTTCGTTAAATTACTGTCAAAAGTTTTGGTGGCATTATAGCCGCTTCTCTTGGCGCGAAAATTCATAGTTGCAATTTCAATAATATCTTCCATGTTACGACCGACTTTAACAGGAATAGTGATTTGGGGAACTTCAACATTACAAATATCTCGTTTGCTTTCCTCAAAACCTAAACGATCATAATTAGCTTTCTTATCCCAATTGACAAGTTTGATAACCAGCTGGATGCTTTCACGGTTTTTAACAGCTCCAACACCGAACAGATCCATAACATCAATGATACCAATTCCACGAATTTCCATTAGGTGTTTTAATATTTCCGGAGCTTCACCCATCACGGTTTCCACATCTTTTTGATAAACATCAACTCGATCATCAGCTATTAAACGGTGACCACGATGAATTAAGCCTAAAGCAGTTTCAGATTTCCCAACACCTGAATCACCAGTCAGTAACACGCCCATACCTTTAACTTCAACTAAGACGCCGTGAATCGTATCACGGACAGCTAGTCGCTCTCTTAAATATTCCGTCAAAATACTGGAAACATAGGTAGTTGACTCTGGTGAAGAAAGAATAGGAATCTCCGCCTCATCAGCAGCTTGAGCTAGTTCCGGTGGTATTCGCAGAGAACGCGAAACAAAAAAGCAGGGCGTATCAGGGGTACAAAGTTTTTTAAAAACCTGCACTAAACTATCGTGGTCTAGTCTAGCGGCATAAGAAATTTCTGTACGCCCAAGTAACTGAATACGCTGGCGGGGGTAAAAGTCAAAGTAGCCTGTTAACTCCAGTCCTGGTCTATAAATATCAGATACAACAATCTCCTTATTATTGATATACTGCTTTCCCTGCACAACATGAACAATTTTATTATCACGAATTAAATTTCTTAATTTAACAGCGTTTGTCATTTCAAAATGCCCCTTTATTATTTGTCGACATCTTTGGTTTTAGCATCGCGTACCTTTTTTCGTTTTGGTTTAGTTTCATTATTTTCATTCCAATTGTCCCAGCTATAAGAACCAGAATTAAGATCAGAGTGTCCAACATTATTATCATCATTTTTGGTAAAATGATTGATTAACCAGATAATACCAATAATTACTAAGGCTGCCGGTAATATCATGAAAAAGATGTGAAATATGGCAAAAATAACACTTAAAATAACAACTGCCAATAATACTAAACCAACAATTCCCCAAAAACTCATCTAATCACCTACTCTGGATTTTCCTGGCTCAAAAGCCATTGTAAATATGCATAAACAAACGGTTGCAGCTTGCCATCCATTACACCACTTGTATCGGAAGTTTCATAGCCTGTGCGCAGATCTTTAACCAAATTATAAGGATGAAAAACATAAGATCTAATTTGTGAACCCCAGCCAATTTCTTTTTGATCACCTTTAAGCTCCTGCTTATGTTTACGTTTCTTTTCTTCCTCCAAGTGAAATAATTTTGCTCGCAGTTCATTCATTGCGGTTTCCCTATTTTGCAACTGTGAACGCTGCGCCTGAGACGTAGTTACGATTCCTGTCGGTAAATGAGTGATTCTGACAGCGCTTGATGTTTTATTAATATGCTGGCCGCCTGCACCACTCGACCGGTAAACGTCAACACGGAGATCTTTAGGATCGATATCCACCTTAATACTCTCATCAATTTCTGGAATAACTTCAACCGAAGCAAAAGATGTATGTCTCCTCTTGGCCGAATCGAAGGGAGAAATTCTCACCAAGCGGTGAACACCATTTTCCGATTTCATCAGGCCGTAGGCATTTTTACCAGTAATCTTGGCACTAACGCTTTTAAGACCAGCTTCTTCTCCAGGTTCATAATTACTAATTTCAAATTTAAAGCCGCGAATATCGGCATATCTCTGGTACATCCGCAAGAGCATTTTGCCCCAGTCCATCGCCTCAGTGCCACCTGCTCCCGGATGAATTTCAATCAACGCATTGTGATCATCATATTTGCCAGATAAGAGTAAATCTAGCTCATAATCATGAAACTCAGTTTGCAATTTTTGCAGATCGGTTTCAACTTCTTTTTGTAAATCTTGATCTGCTTCTTCACGCAGTAATTCTAGTGCTGTTATTTCATTTTGATAATCCTTTTCCAATTTAACAAAAGAATCACGTTTTTCTTTCAACACATTTGTTTCACTAATCAAAGTTTGTGCTTTTTCCTGATCATCCCAAAAAGTCGGCTCTTGCATCTTATTTTCATTAACAATGATACTTTCGTTTATTGAATCTAAGTCAAAGAGACCCCCTAAAGTGGTCTAACCGCTTTTTCAAACTATCTAGTTCATTTTGAATGTCACTTATTTCCATATTTTACAATAGCTCCTTTATTTTTAATAAAATTTCAGTAAAAAAGAGAAAGCAGCTGCTTTCTCCTCCCATCTTAACTATTAACGACTAAGATTTTGTCTAATTTCAGCTTTCATAAATAAACGAGTCACGTCAAATTCAATA
The DNA here is from genome assembly GCF_003692935.1 of Lactobacillus sp. ESL0260. Taxonomy (NCBI): domain Bacteria; kingdom Bacillati; phylum Bacillota; class Bacilli; order Lactobacillales; family Lactobacillaceae; genus Lactobacillus; species Lactobacillus sp. ESL0260. The sequence continues at coordinate 147,823 of NZ_REHO01000007.1, read as the reverse complement.
TTTGATACCATTTCTTCAAACATGTTGTAGCCAGAATCCTGGTATTCTACCAGCGGATTAAGTTGACCGTAGCCACGTAAACTGATTGATTGCCGTAATTGGTCCATAGCATCTATATGATCAGTCCAGCGATCGTCAACTACCCGCAAGATAACTACTTTTTCAAATTCAAGCATTTCTGAAGGATCAGCCAAAATCGCTTCTTTTTCTTCATAGTTGGCTTCAACGATATCATACAGCTTTTGCTTTAAGTCAGGAACCGTAATTGTCTTGAAGTCAATTGCATCAGTTTCTTCTTCATTCGTCAAACTTGAAGAAATAAAGTCACGCAGTGAATCAAGCCGCCATTTACTACGATCACCCTGTGTAAACATATCAACTTGACTATTAATAGTACGACGAATCATTGGGATTAAAACATCCTTAAGTGACTTTTCTTCACCAATAACCTGCATCCGTTCACCATAAATAATCTCACGTTGAATACGCATAACATCATCATACTGCAATGTTTGCTTACGGGTATCATAGTTATTACCTTCAACCCGTTTTTGAGCAGACTCAACTTGTCTAGTGATCAAGCGACTCTCAATTACCTTGTCATCATCATTGTCAGACAAACGGTCAAGGAAGTCTTTGACTCTATCGCCACCAAAGCGTTTCATCAAATCATCTTCAAGTGAGAGATAAAAACGAGTAACACCAGGGTCACCTTGACGACCTGAACGTCCACGGAGTTGGTTATCAATTCTACGAGACTCATGACGTTCAGTACCGATGACAGAAAGGCCACCTAGTTCTTTCACACCTGGCCCTAATTTAATGTCGGTACCACGGCCAGCCATGTTGGTCGCAATAGTGACCGCACCGCGTTGACCGGCGTTCATGATAATCTGAGCTTCCTTAGCATGGTTTTTAGCATTCAAAACGGCGTGAGGAATTCCTTCTTTGTCAAGTAACTTACTCAGTCTTTCAGAACTTTCAACCGCAACGGTACCAACTAATACCGGTTGACCCTTTGAGTGCCGTTCTTTAATTTCATTAACTACTGCCGCAAACTTGGATGACAAAGTAGGATAAAGAATATCCGGATTATCTATCCTGATCAAAGGACGGTTAGTCGGGATAGTAATTACCTGCATGTTGTAAATTTCACGGAATTCTTCTTCTTCAGTTTTAGCGGTACCTGTCATACCGGCAAGTTTTTTATACATTCTAAAGAAGTTCTGGTAAGTAATTGTCGCCTGCGTCTTGGATTCTTCTTGAATCTTAACGCCTTCTTTAGCTTCAATAGCCTGGTGCAGGCCATCAGAATAGCGCCGTCCCTGCATAACACGACCAGTGAAAGAATCAACGATCAGGACTTCACCGTTTTGCACAACATAATCGATGTCTTTAAGCATAATGTAATTTGCTCTTAAAGCCTGATCAAGGTGGTGCACTAATTTCTGATTTTCAACGTCATACAAGTTTTTAAGGCCAAAATGATCACAAGCTTTTTGGATACCAGTTCTAGTTAAAGAAATGGTCTTAGTTGGCCAGTCAATTTTGTAATCACCATAGTCCTTATCATCATCCGCATCATCATCACTTTTGTCTTCTTTAAGAGTTTTAACAAAGCGATCAGCACGAATATAGTCACCATTAGCTTGTTCTGCTTCGCCAGAAATAATTAATGGAGTTCTGGCCTCATCAATTAAAATTGAGTCAACCTCATCGATAATAGCATAGTTAAGTTCACGTTGAACCATTTGCTCCTTGTAAACGACCATATTATCACGCAGATAATCAAAGCCTAGTTCTGAGTTAGTGGAATAAGTAACATCACAATTATATGCTTCACGCTTTTCATCAGGAGACATAGCATTCAAATTAAGACCAACGGTTAAGCCTAACCATTTGTACAACTGGCCCATTTCTTCGGCATCACGACTGGACAGGTATTCGTTAACGGTAACAACGTGAACGCCTTTTCCTGTTAGTGCATTTAGATAAACAGGCATAGTCGCAGTTAAGGTCTTACCTTCACCAGTCATCATTTCGGCAATGTTACCGTAGTGCAGCGCAATACCACCTAATACTTGAACATGAAATGGGTATAGGCCTAAAACTCTTTTAGCTCCTTCACGAGAAACTGCAAAAGCTTCCGGCAAGAGCGAATCTAAGCTTTCACCATTTTTCAATCTATCACGAAATTCAGGTGTTTTTGCCTGTAATTCTTCGTCTGAAAGCCGACTGTATTCGTCTGCATGACTTTCAACTTTATCTGCAATTTTTTCAAATTTTTTCAGTTCTCTTTTATCGTTATTGTATAGTTTCTTTAAAATGTTTACCATTTAATCGATCCTTATATGTAGTTAAAGTATAAAAACACATTATAATTTTACCATGATTAGCGCTAAATGAAAAATAAACAAAACAAAGACCTCACACTAAATGTGGGGCCCTTACTTAATAATATTATTACTATTTGGTCTCAATCAAACCATAACGGCCGTCATTTCTGCGATAGACAACACTTGTACCGCCGGTTTCACCATCTTGAAAAACAAAGAAATCATGCTCTAGCATATTCATTTGCAAGATTGCTTCTTCAGGACTCATTGGTTTCAACCCAATTTGCTTATTACGAACAATTGTAAATTCATTACTTTCTTTGTCTTTTGAATCTTCCTCCGCACTTTCAACGAAGAAATCATTAATTCCTTTTTCACGGCTCTTACGATTTACACGTGTCTTATATTTTCTAATTTGTCTTTCCAATTTTTCAGAAACAAAATCAATACTGCGATACATATCGTCAGTTGTTTCTTCAGCTCTCAATACTAAGTATGGTAGTGGTATAGTTACCTCGACTTTAGCCTTGTGATCACGATACACCTTTAAATTAACATGAGCAATCATATCTTGATTTAAATCGAAATATTTTTCTAATTTTTTAAGGCGCTTTTCTACGTAACTTCTTAAAGCATCCGTTACCTCGATATTTTCACCACGAACATTATACTTTAACATATGAGATTCTCCTTTCAACTGCTTGAGGCAGTCTGATGTTATCTATATTATAGCAAAATTATAACAAAACATGAAAGCGCTGAACAATTTTGTTTTATCTACATAAGGTAAAACTACTGATTTTCGCATTAGGGAAAATTTTTGCCAGCGCATCTCGAGCATGATAAAGCGTTCTGCCAGTAGTGTATATGTCATCCAGCAAAAGGACAGTGCATTTTTGAAAATTAATCGTAAAGTTTTCCTTAACAAAAAAACTTTGCTCACTAGTTAATCTTTCAGCCCGATTCTTCTCTCCTTGGGCTCCTAGTCCTGCTTTCTTACCCAGCATGTTTGTTAAAGGAACAAGACTACCGTACAGTGCAGTGATTGTATCGAATTGTCTTTTAGCGAGGTGCTCAGGAGAAGTTGGAACTGGAACATAAACATCAGCTTTAAATTCAGATAGTTCTTTAACACACAATTCTTGCAGTGCAGCGTATAAAATGTAGTCACCATAGCGCTTATAGTTAACCATTAAATCATGAAATGCTCTGTTATATAAATACACAGAGTGATTAATTAACAACTTTTCGCCGTATATTTTTTGCCAATTCACACAGTCTGAACAAATCTGATTTTGCTTCGAACTGCCTGAGCATATTGGGCAATGCTTTTCAGGTACATGAATGAACTTTTTTAAACAGTGGTCACAAATACTTTTTCGATCCTCCTGGTGCCAGGAAAATAAATTTAAAAATGACATTTTTGAAATAAAATATTGTCCACATAATAGGCATTTTTTCATTTATTCATCTCACGAATTTGTTTCATAGCATTACGCAGACTTGAAGTATATTTTTGGTAGCAAAATAATATTAAACCCGTTGGATCAGTCTTAGAGCGACCAACTCTACCAGCAATTTGGACCAAACTAGAAGTATTATAAATTTTATCATCTGCTTGAACTACAATCACCCAAACATGATTAAAGGTTACACCACGTTCCAAAATAGTAGTGGTAACAAGCAATTGTATTTGTCCACGCCTGAAATTATCAACTTTTGCAATTCTTTGCACATCATTAGCATGTACACCCTCTATTGTTATTTGCTTAAATTCAGGCTTATTTCTAAGTGCGCTAACATATGGCTTAATCAAATCAATTCTGGGCAAAAATAAAAGTAGTGGATGCTTAGCTTTAATTACTTTGCTAATTTCTTGCACAAGTTTTGGATTAATTCGTTTACCTTCTAAAAATGGACGTAAAAACAGTTTTTCTTTTGGTACAGGCAAGGAATAACCATGAAAACGTCTATTTAACTTTAATTGCTGAATTTGGCCCTTTTTAACCAGTTTTAATAAATCTTTTGTAGGTGTTGCTGTCAGATAGACCATCTGGCCATTATTCTTAAGCGCATTTCTCGAAGCAAAATTAAGCTCAGGGTTCTGCACATATGGAAAAGAATCAGCTTCATCAATGATCAATAGGTCAAAAGCACGGAAAAATTTTAATAATTGATGGGTGGTACAGATGGTTAATTGCTCTAAGCCTGGCTCTTGGTATTCATGCCCATGATATTTACCAATTTTGATTTCAGTGAATGCCACTTGCAAGCGGGTAAATAATTCATTAACTACATCGATTCTTGGTGCGGCTATGCAGCACCGCTTACCTTCTGCTAAACAGTGAGCAATCAAAGGAAACATCATTTCAGTTTTACCAGCACCGGTTACTGCATGAACTAAAGTATTTTGCTTATTCATATAGTTCTGAACCAAATCCTGAGCGATTTTTTCTTGTTGAACTGTTAATTTACCATTCCAAGTCAAACCACCGTTTCTTGTGCGGGGGAAGTTTACTTTCTCTTCATTACGAATAAGATAATCGCCTTCAACCACTCTTCCTAAACCGATACATTCGCGACAATATCTTTTGCCATTCGGCAATTTAGCCCAAACTTTAGCATTGCAGCGTGAACACCGATCGTTGATAACAGCCTTGATTTTTGTTATACCTTTCTTTGTGCTAAAATCCAGTTGACTACTAAGCCATTGACGACCAGCAAGATGAGAAATATTTTCCATTTTGTCCTCCAATGATAAATACGCAAAAAAGGGCTGATTTTTTTGAACGAAAACGAAAAAGAAGATTATTTAACCATTAAGGAAAACGGTAACCACGAATTAGTAATTAAAAAAAGTCGCTTTATTGCCACTGTTATAAGAACTTTAACCGTTAAAGAGGCCGAAAAAGCAATTAATGCTGTTACCCAAAAATACCGTGATGCTACCCATAACACTTTTGCTTACACTATTGGATTAAACGACGAGCATGTTAAAGCAAGCGATAATGGTGAACCATCCGGAACCGCAGGTGTCCCGGAGTTAAAGGCACTTCAATTAATGAATCTGAAAAACGTTACCGTGGTAGTAACGCGCTATTTTGGTGGGATAAAACTGGGAGCTGGCGGCTTAATCCGTGCATATTCCAACAGTGTCACTAAGGCTGTTGAAGCTATTGGAGTGGTTAAGCGCGTGCAACAACAGGGCTTGAAATTTCAAGTCGATTATAAAAAATTTGACGAAACTCAGCATTATCTTAATCAAAAAAAGATTTTCATTGATAATATAGATTATGGAGCGAAAGTCACAATTTCCATTTTTATTGATGAAGATAAGCTAAAGCAGCTTGAAAATGACTTAATCAATATTTTGGCGGGCAAAGTAGAATTTGAACTTCTTCCCCAAAGATATAATGAAGTACCTGTCACTAAACACAACTATCATGAGCAGTAAAAAAACTCACATCTGAAATGTGAGTCAAGTTTAAAATTTATTCTTTTTTCTTCTTTTTTAATTGCTCAGGTTTATCCTGTCCCAGATGCCATACCTCAACTGTTGGATCTTTTTTACTACGCGAATTAATTAATTTTTGGGTTAAATTCAGTAAGGGTTTATATTTTTCACCTAAAAGCCCAATGGACTCTACAAAAAATTCAAGGGCAACTGCCAGACCAGCAATTAAGACCCACATGCCCCACATTGGTGACAATAAAAATAACAGGGAAATAAAAGAAAAGACCAGTGATATTGCATAAATGCTTAAAACCGTTTGTCTGTGGGTCAAGCCCATTCTCATTAGTTGATGATGCAAATGATGCTTATCAGCTTGAGAAACGGGCCGATTATTAAGCTTCCGCCGAATCATAGCATAAAGCGTATCGGTAATCGGCACGCCTAGAATAGTAACCGGCACAAGCAGCGAAATGAAAGTTACGTTCTTCAAGCCTTTTAGAGAAAATACGGCAATCATAAATCCGATGTATAACGCACCTGTATCACCTAAAAATATTTTAGCCGGGTGAAAGTTATATGGTAAAAAGCCCAGTAAACAAGCTGCCAGCATAAAACAGCCGATCGGAATATAGAGTTGGCCGGTGTGCAAAAAGAAATAGCCGACAATTCCCATAGTTATGAGTGAAATCATAGAGACACCATCAGCCAATCCGTCAAGCCCATCAATTAAGTCAACAGCATTAGTTAAAGCTAAGATCCAAAAAATAGTAATTGGCAGACTCCACCATCCCAAATTTATTTGTTTGTTCAAAAATGGCAGATTGAGAACATTCATTTTAATACCGGCAAGAAAATAAATTACTAGAGCACCGATAAAAATACCCAGCATTTTTTGTCTTGGCTTCAGCTCCATAATATCATCGATTATGCCAGTCAAGACAATTACACTTGAGCCTAAAAGTATGCTAAATGCTTCATGAGTTGGAAACTGATCGCGCAGAAGAATAAAAGCTCCTATATTGAAGGTGACAAAAATACCCAATCCCCCTAGGGTTGGCATAGGTTTTTTATTTACTCTTCTTTTATTGGGAATGTCGACAGCACCTAATACGAAAGCTAATCGCCTAATAAAAGGTGTGATCGCAGCCTGTATAATCACTAAAAAGAATAATTCAACAATAATTTTAAACATAGTCGGCTACTTTCATTTAAAGTTGTCTTAATTATACAGGGTAGAGCAAAAATGCACAAATTAGGTTGATTATCATAAATATTTCCAAATAAAAAAACTGGATGCAAATGTATCCAGTTTTAATTATATTTAACTCCAAAAACTAATTCAGTGAAGCACCAGAATTAGTATCAGTTTTTACTTGAGCATTCTTTGCAGCACTTTCACCGGCAATTCTGCCAAAAACAATAGCGTTTGTAATACCCATTCCGCAACCTGGATAGGTCATTCCTCGCCATCCGCCTGTCGTACTACCAGCAGCAAAGAGATTACTAATTTTTCTATCAAAATTATCCAAAACTTCTGCTTTAGTATTGATGCACAATCCTCCAGCCATATCCGGTGTTGATGGCGCAAGTTTAGCGGCATAGTATGGAGCTTTAAAAGCAGTTAAATCTTTTTGGCGACCAAATTCCATATCTTGACCATTGTTTACATCATTATTCCATTTAGCAATTGTTTTCTCTAACACATTAGGGTTTAAATTAATTTGCTCTGCTAATTCCGCGATAGTATCTGCTTTTTTAAAGTAGCCATCTTCTACTTCGCGTTTTAAATGCGGTGAAGGAGCTGGGGCAGAAAAGGCAGCTGGCATTTCATTTGCCATTCCTTCATCGAAAATCAGCCACACGAAACCATGATCTAGGTCAGCAATTTTCTTAGAAGCGTATTCGAAATACATATCTTCTCTAAAGTGTCTTTTAGCATCTGTTCCAACCCAAATATAAGGTTTTGTCCAAGCTGTGCACAAAGGCCCAATACAAACATTATCGCCTGATTGAGTTCCAATAGAATTTGCTATTGGCATCCACATATCTTTTAACTTGGCGCCAATTTCAGCACCCATTGTGATACCATCACCCATTTGCCTAATAGAACCATATGATTCCCCTACAGCAAAATCTGGTGCAAAGCTTTTAAGCATTTCTTTATTGCGTGAAAAACCTGCAGTTGCAATAACAACGCTTTGAGCTTTGTAGTTACCTTTATTAGTATGTACACCAACTACATTATTTTTCTCATCAGTAATTAAGTTCTCAGCTGTAATATTAAAAATAAATTTTGTGCCAACTGCTTTTGCCTTATTGTAAAGTGGCTTTGAAAGACCATAGCCACTTTTTTCGACAGTTAAATGAGACCTTGCTGCCGGAGTCGCATATTCTTTCATTGCTTCTTCATTGCCAATTTCTTGTACTTCTTGGAAATTGACCCCAACTTCTCCAGCAAGCCATTCATAATCTTCAGCAGCATGTTCTACTATTGTTTCACGCATGTCCGCATCTTCGTATCCTTGACCGACTGCTTTCAAATAATTATTCCAATTGTCTTTAGAGTCTTTAATACCTTGCGCTTTTTGCAAGCTAGTACCACCACCAGCATTGTAATAACCTCCAGACAGAGTCATATCAGATAGCATATAGCTTGATGTATATTCCAAACATATTACGGAAGCACTTTTTTGCCTTGCTGTAATGGAAGCTGCAAGTCCAGCGGCTCCAGCACCAATTACCAACACGTCAGCATGATCTTCAAATTGCAAATCATCTGGATTGACGTTACGGTAGTCCTTACCATCATCCTTTTTCACTGTATTTCTAAGATCAACTCTTTTATCAAGACCACTGGGATCGCCAGCTTTTGAAACAGCATCTTTGACTGCTTTTTGTACAGCTTGAAAACTAATAGTTGCTCCGGTGACTGCGTCAATATTATATGACTGATGCTCAACAATTAGCTTCGGTGCTTTTTTTAAAGCAGCAGTGCTTATGCCAGAAGTTTCATCTTGTTGATCAATTGTTATATCCGTAATTTTATTGTCTTTGACTTTTACCGAAACCTTGACTTCACCACGATTACCAGAGCCTTTTCCCTGATAAATACCATCTTTTAAATTTGCCATTTCTTATCCTTTCGTTAAAATCTATGCCTGCTTCAAAGCAGATTCTACAGCTTCTTTAAATGCGCGACTTGATGCAGAAGCTCCAGAAACAGCATCTACGTTAGCTGTTTTCTTAGCTAGCATTTCTGTTTTCATTTTCTTAATTGCTTTTTCACCGTAGTCAGGTGATTCGCTTTCTTTTAAAACTTCAACATTGCTTGGACGCTTATCATTGTCAACTGTTACTCGCACTATGATTTCATTGCCCATGCCACTTGAAGATTTACCAATGTATTGATTTTCAGCAGTTGAATAGCTTTCTTCTTTAACATCTGATTCAGGAAATGCAGTATCAGCATTATTTTCACTAACACTGGCACCTGAAACAACTTGATCATCTTTAATTTTGGCGGCATTTTCTCCAGCTATCTTACCAAATATTAAGCAGTCAGCCATGTCACCCCCGCCATTATATTGATTTGCACCTATATGACCCAGTTCACCAGCAGCATATAAGTGTGGCAAAACTTTCTGATCTGTATCTAATACTTCAGCATTTTTATTTCGGCGTGGGCCACCCTGGGTGTTTAACATGGTGTGTTGTTGAGCTAACGAATAAAATGGACCCGTAAGTGAAATTTTGGTCATTGACTCTGGCTTACGTCCACATTGGTAATCAACTCCACGATCAACGAAGAAATTATACGTGTTCAAAGTATTTTCTAAAACTGCCGGATCAACTTTTATTTCTTGAGCTAAGTCAGCGATAGTTTCTGACTTAACCACTTTGCTTAAAGCTTCCTTTTGAAATTCATCATTCTCAGCTGAGAATAGTTCATCGTATTTATTCTGATCAAAAATCATATGAGGATGCACTTGGGCTAAAGGGATTCTCCAAATACCATGATTATAGCGATGACCATGACGGGTTGGATCGTCTTCTGCTACATAACGTGTACCATCATCGCCAACTGTGATCAGTGAACCGGCAAATAATGCTTTCCAGGCCATAATGTTATGAGCTCTTTGGCCTTTGGGAGCAGCTAAATTAACAGTTCCACCTGGTTCATAATTATTCATGTGCCACAAATCTGCACCAACTTCTATAGCCATTTTGATGCCATCGCCATTGTTATAAAGCGTACCGTATGGTAATAAATTAGTTTCACCTAAATAATCCTGCACCATTTGTTCGTTATTTTCAAATCCACCAAGTGCTAAAACTACACCATTTTTTGCATGGACGTTGAACAACTTGCCTTTATTTTTAATCTGTACACCTATTATCGTCTTATCAGTATCCTGAATTAAATGCTTTGCTGGCGTTGAATAAAGCACATCAATCATGTCGCTGCGATCTAAAACATTCTGGCGCAATTTCTTCCAAAGAGCAGCATCGAATATTTGATCATGCACTAACAAGTCATCGTTTGTATCTGCACCTTCAAATTCGGGATATTCAGCACTCATGTATGCCAACATGGCAACATTTTTGTTACCTGGGTTATTTTTAACGCTGAATGCTTTACCACCGAGATACTTTTCGAAGTAATCTGGTAAATTGACCATCCCTTTTACAAAAGTTTCTAGCACCTGCTCATCTAAATCAAGTGGAGCAGTCATTTTTTGATAATACTTTTTTAGCTTTTCATAATCATAACCTGCTTCAACAATCTGTCCACAATATCTGGTATTACCACCTTCATGTCCCTCTGGTGCACTATCTACTAAAAGGACTTTTGCTCCTTTATCTGCTGCGAAACGTGCTGCTGTAGCACCTGCTCCACCAAAACCGGTTACCACAACATCATAAGTTGCATTCCATGATTCGTTATCTTTTAAAAACATTTTGTTTCCTCCTAATTAAATTACCGCATTTATACTATTAGTTTTTAATATTGCTTGAAGCCTATATTCTTTAACAGTCACTCCTGTCCATTTCTTAAAGGCTTTATAGAACGAAGAAACACTATTAAAGCCAACTAGAAAACTTACTTCTGCAGTATTTAAAGTTCTGTCTTGAAGTAGATTTTGAGCCAAAATTTTCTGCACAATACTTAACTGTTTTTTAAAAGTTGTGCCTTCATTTTGCAGCCATCTTTGTAATGTTCTTGATGAAATACCCAGTTTATTTGCTACGTCTTTTACCTGAAAATTACCTCCGGCTATCAATTTAAACAGAGTGTTTTGTACCACTGCAGAAATTGGAGGATTTATATTTAATTCTTTTATGTACTTTTTCAAACCAGGCTCCATGAAATTCCACATTACATCATTTTTGGTTACAAATGACTGCTCTAAATCATGCTTTCTAAACACCAAATAATTGTCTAAGCTATTTTGAGCTTCAATACCTAAATATTTATTTATTCTTGATCCATACTCATATTTGCTCCCAATAGATACGGGTATAACACATTTATTTGTACCTGCTCTAATCAGACTTACTAAAGAAATTTGATCTACTAATAGGCTAAAACGTGAAAATTTACGATATTTGTCCAAATATTTAATATGAATTCTTAATTTTTCACCTTCCTCAAAAGTTCCCATTTCAATTGGACCTATAAGCTGCTGGTAAGCTGCTAGGCGGGAAATTGCCTGTAAGCCATTTTTGCTTGACAAAGCTGCAAAATATGGAGGAACAAATTGGTAAAAATTACGAACATCACTACACTTCAACAGCTGTTTATCATTTGCTTCTTTGTCTAACATTTCAAATACATGAGAATTTTTAATCCATTTTGCATTCAGATATTTGTCCATTACGCTAGAATCAAGTAAACCAGAAATTGAATTAAATGGGTAACCTAATTCTAGTAGGAAATCTTTTAATTCAGTTGTTATTTTTAGATTCATAGCAGGTTCCTCCATTCAATCCGTATTGTATACCCTTTCATTTTACCAAAATGTGCTTTTTTGCGCTTTTTTATGTTAATTTGCGCCATATTTTGAAGATATATTACAAAACAAAAAAGGATTGAATTTTGCATTCAATCCTTTTATTTACTTTGCAATTGATACAGCACGTTTTTCACGAATAACTGTTATTTTAATATTACCCGGGTAATCAAGTTCTTTTTCAATTTGATTGCGAATGTCGCGTGCTAAAACTGTAATACGATCATCTGAAATCTTGTCAGGTTCAACCATCACGCGGACTTCTCGACCAGCTTGAATAGCGTATGCCTGTTTGACTCCATCATACCTATTTGCTATTTGCTCAAGGTCAGTAAGTCTTCTGATATAATTTTCCAAACTTTCGCTTCTAGCACCAGGTCTTGCAGAAGAAATGGTATCCGCTGCAACTACCAATTCAGCAATAAATGATAACTTAGGCACATCCCCATGGTGTGCTGCAATTGCATTAACAACCACATCCGGCTCATGATACTTCCTTGTCAGTTCTACACCAATTTCTACGTGTGAACCTTCAATGTCATGGTCGACTGCTTTTCCAATATCGTGTAATAATCCCGCGCGAACGGCTAATTTTTCATTTAATCCAAGCTCTGCAGCCATTGTACCAGCTAATTTTGCAACTTCAATTGAATGACCCAAAACATTTTGGCCATAAGATGTCCGGTATTTGAGTCTACCCAATATTTTAACCAGTTCTGGATTCATTTTATGAATTCCCAGCTCCATTAGAGCGCTTTCTCCAGCTTCGTAAATATCATCGTTTACTTCTTTACGGGCTTTATCAACTGTTTCCTCTATTCGAGCCGGATGAATGCGTCCATCCTTAATCAAACGTTCCATTGCCCTTTTCGCAATTTCACGCCTGATGGCATCAAAACCACTTAAAGTTACAACTTTTGGAGTGTCATCAATTATAAGATCAACTCCAGTAAGAGCTTCAAAAGATCTGATATTACGTCCTTCACGACCAATAATTCGACCTTTCATTTCCTCATTAGGCAAATCAACTACAGATACTGTAGTTTCAGCTACTGTATCTGCCGAGCTACTTTGAATTGCATCAATAATTATTTTGCGCGCATAATGGTCAGCTTTAGCTTTTACTTCTTGATTACTATTACTAATCAACTCTGCCCGTTCTTTAACTAATTCATCTGCTAATTGATCTAAAACAAGCTTTTTTGCCTGCTCTTTGTCTAAATGGGCCACTTCGTATAGCTTCTGCGTAGTCTGTTCAACTAGTTCATCAGCTTTTTGCAATTTAGCAGCTAATTCTGTTTGCTTCTGCTCTAGCTGTTCATCTTTTTTAGTTAAATCATCCTCTTTTTCTTTTAGCAAAGAGTTCTTATGATCAAGAGTATCCTCTCGTTGGGTTAAGCGATTTTGATCGCGTGCAATTTTGTCACGTTTGTCGTTTAATTCATCTTCAACTTTTTGTCGATAGTCTTGAATTTGTTCTTGAGCTTCAAGAATTTTTTCTTTTTTAGTGTTTTGCGCACTCTGTTTAATAGCATCAGCTGCTTGCTTTTGTGCATTGACTTCAGCTTTAGCAGCGTCAACTCGTGCTTTTGCTTCGGTTAAAATATGGTCGGCATCGTTTTGAGCGTTCTGAGCCCTTTTCTCCCAGATCCTTTTACGAATAGAGTATCCTACAACAACGCCAACAATAATTGAAATTATAGCTATCGCGACGGGAATCAAAAATTTACTTATCATGATTTCTATCGCCTTTTTTATTTTTTTAGATTATTCACACAATATTAATAATAAAGAACGATGGGACTTATGTCAAACGACATGAAAAAACCTTAACCCATCTTCACAGGTCAAGGTTTATTTCCTCGTAATTAGCTTTTGCTGTCTGCTTCTTTTTTAGCAGAAGCTTCCTTTTCTGTATCAGCAGCCTTTTGGGCTCTCTTGGCTTTTATTTTTTCAGGATCTTCTCTTTCAGCAACTGATTCTTCATCAATACCGAAAGCTTGACGTACCTGCTTTTGGACATCGTCATAGACATCAGGGTGATCCTCAAGGTACTTCTTAGCATTTTCTCGGCCCTGACCAATTCGTTCATCGTGATATGAATACCAGGAGCCGGCCTTGGCTATAATGTCTTTGTCGGCCGCCATATCCAACAGTTCACCACTCTGTGAAATACCCTTGCCATACATCATGTCAACTTCAGCAACTTTAAAAGGCGGTGCAACTTTGTTTTTAACTACCTTGATTTTTACACGGTTACCAGTAATTTCTCCACCGGTTTGCTTGATCTTTTCCGCTCTTCTGATTTCCAAACGAATAGTGGCATAAAACTTCAGTGCCCGACCACCAGGAGTAGTTTCAGGATTACCAAACATAATTCCAACTTTTTCACGAATTTGATTGATAAAAATTGCAATAGTTTTGGTCTTATTAATGTTACCCGAAAGCTTACGCAGAGCTTGACTCATTAAACGAGCTTGCAGACCAACATGACTGTCACCCATTTCTCCGTCAATTTCAGCTTGAGGCACAAGTGCTGCAACAGAGTCAACAACTAAAATATCAATTGCACCACTTGTAATCAACGTATCAGCAATTTGTAAACCTTCTTCACCAGTATTTGGCTGAGACAAAATAAGTGAATCAACATCAACACCTAATGCCTCCGCATAAGCCGGATCCATAGCATTTTCGGCATCGATATAAGCGGCTGTACCACCTCTTTTTTGCACTTCAGCTACTGCATGTAATGCAACCGTTGTTTTACCAGAAGATTCTGGTCCGTAAATTTCTACTATTCTACCCCGGGGATAGCCGCCAACTCCCAGGGCTGCATCAAGAGCAAGCGAACCTGAGGGAACGGTCGAGATTTTGGTGTCAGCTTTATCACCCATACGCATAACAGCGCCTTTACCAAAATTCTTTTCAATTTTCTTAAGCGCATTTTCCAGTGCAGCTTGTTTTTCATCCTTGGCCAAGACTCTTGTCCTCCTCTATCAAAATTTCTTTAATTTAGTACGTAATAATTATACTTTGCTTTAGTGTATATTTGCAAGAAAAAAGGCGAACAAATGTTTATTATTTTTATTCACATTATTAAATACGAAAAAAATGCAAAAAACTTTTAATTTATTTTTTAAGGCCTTTGGGTTCCAAAACTTTTTGCAAGAAATTCAAAATCACATCTGCCAAGATTGCCATCAATGCTGTAGGAAGGGCACCAGCTAGTATAATCGCACTGCCATTAGTAGCATTGGTGCCGCGAATAATTATGTCTCCTAAGCCACCTGCTCCAACGAACGAACCAATTGAAGTGATACCAATAGCTATGACCAAAGCGTTTTTCAAGCCGGCTATAATAACAGACATTGAGAGCGGTAATCTCACCATATAAAGTAGTTGCAGCTTTGTCATTCCCATTCCTTTTCCTGAATCAATGACATTTTTATTAACGTTCCTCATACCAGTATATGTATTCTTAATAATTGGCAAAAGTGAATAAAGCGTAACGGTGACAATAACGGTCATAACGCCTAGGCCCAAACCAATCATTACAATAGACAAAAGGGCAAGCGAAGGAATCGTTTGAATAAAATTCGCAATTTCTACAACAAAATCTCCTAAATGTCCATTGCGCGAAATAAAAATTCCAACCGGTATACCAATAATAGCTGCAAATAAAACGCCATAGATTGAAATCAAAAAAGTCCGGTTAAATTGTGCTAATACATAACTACCATTATGGACATAATAATAAATAAATTGCTGCCATAAAGATAAATGAGACATTATTTCTCCCCCCTAAAGTAATTATGTTTTTCTAAAAATTGCCGTGCAACCGTAGCGGGTTCAAGTAGCTTGTCATCTACTTGGAAGTTCATTTTACGTATATCATGAACACTCACATTACCCACTAATCTTGCCAGAATTGCCTTTAATTCAGGATGCTCTCTTAATAAATAGTTATTAATTAGCATGCCACAATTATATGGCGGAAAGAAATGCTTATCATCCTTCAACAGGTGCAAATTGTAGCTATCAATTCGGCCATCAGTAGAATAGCCTAGAATAACATCCATCTTACCGCTTTTCAGTGCAGAATATACTAAGCCGATATTCATTGGGTGTGCTTTAGAAAAGGTTAATCCATAAGCTGTTTGAAAAGCAGGATAACCGACTCCTGGAGCATTTACCCATTCGGATGCTACACCGAAAGAAAATTTATCTTTAACTTTCTTTAAATCAGAAATCTGATACAGATGGTACTTCTTTTGGTCTTTTGCTCTCACTATAAAAGCATAATTATTAGCGAAGCCATATGTATGCAAATAAGTTTGATCCCATCTCTTTTTTACTTCACGTCTGACTGTATCATTTGCCTTTTTGGAATCCTTAATAGCTGGCAATAAAAGATTTGCAGTTAATTCACCACCATCATAAGCAGCAGCTTGAATATCGGCGTCATGACGAATTAGAGCCTGATGCTGCATAGGAGCAGAACCCAAATTATTAACAATTGAAGTTTTGTATGAAGTTTCATGTTCAATCAATTGGGCAACAATATTAGCCATAATTTGTGATTCAGTAGTTGTTAGTGCCGTAATTCTAATATTTTCCTGACTGCCTTGACTATCAGAAAGTCCAGGCAAGCCACAAGCACTAGTAGTTAACATAATAAACAAGGCTGTTATCATCAGGAATATCTTTTTAAAATACTTTTTCATGATGAATACCTCCTTATATTCCTTTTGGTGTTAATTTACGTTCAAGCTTACCCAAGAGATAATCAGTTAGAAGTGCCAATATGATAACAGGAATGGTACCACCAAAAATTAGATCAGTCTGATATAAACTAAGGCCATTAAAGATGAAGTCGCCAAGGCCCCCAGCACCTATATAAGAAGCTAGAGTCGCCCACGCAATAACATAAATAGCAGAAAGTCTTATTCCCGCCATGATTACAGGCATTGCTAAAGGAATATCAACTTTCAAAATTAATTGCAGATTAGTCATACCTAAGCCACGTGCAGAATCAATAGTGTCTGGGTTTACCCCCATCAGACCAACATATGTATTCCGCAAAATGGGCATTAAACTATAGAGAAAAAGTGCAATAATTGCGGGCAGCTTACCAACACCAAAAAATGGAATCATGATCGCAAGCAGAGCCAAAGCTGGTATGGTCTGCAACATACTGGCAATAGCAATCACGACTTTTGCCACGCGCGGAAATTTCATTAATATGATACTTAATGGAACTGCTACAACAATTCCCAAGCCCAGTGAAATAGCTGAAATATATATTTGTTGCCAAGTTTTTACCAATAATTCTGAGCCATGTTGTGCAAAAAAGGCTGACATTTTAGTTCGCCTCTTTTCCCGTATTATTTTGCGTGTGGCCCTTATCGCCCCATATTTTTTGATAAACGACATTAACCAAACTTGCACGAGTAACTATACCGACTAATTTATTATCCGAATCAATTACCGGAATATAACTCTTGTTACGGCTCATAATACGACTAAAGTTATCACGCAAATATTCATCCGGACCAACTGTGCTTACTTTAGTAATCAAGATATCACTAACGCTGCTTGCCTTAGAATAATTTCGTTGCAAATCATCAATTGAAATATAGCCTTTCAGGTGATCGCTGTTATCAACCACTAAAAGGGTATCAACACGGTTTTCCTTCATCATGGTTAAGGCATCAGATAAAGAAGCACCCAAGTCAATCTTAATCGGATTAGTTAGCATCACGTTTTTAACTTTTACAGTTTCATATTTTGCTTCGGACAGGCGCTCTTCACCGATCAAACTTTTAACGTAGTCATTTGCAGGATGATGTAAAATTTCCTCAGGCGTTCCTACTTGAATCAACTGCCCATCATGCAAAACAACTACTTTAGTTGCAAGCTTTAATGCCTCATCCATGTCATGAGTGACAAAAACAATTGTTTTGCCTAATCGCACTTGTAAGTTTTGTACCAAATTCTGTAAACTTTCACGAGTTATCGGATCTAATGCACCAAAAGGCTCATCCATTAATATTAGATTTTGGTTTGCTGCCAGTGCGCGTACAACTCCAATTCTTTGTTGTTGACCGCCAGATAGCTCAGTCGGATACCTGTCTAAATATGATTCCGGCAATTCAGCCATTTGAATTAGCTTTTGCGCTTCACCAGCTAATTTTTCCTTAGGCCATTTTAATAGCTTGGGTACCAAAATAATGTTTTCTCTAATAGTCATATGAGGCATCAAACCATTATTTTGAATAACATACCCAATATGACGTCTCAAGTTGACGGGATTAAAACTTTTAACGTTTTTGCCGTTAACCAGCACCTCGCCTTTAGTTACGCTGTTCATGCGATTAATCATCCGCATCAAAGTAGTCTTTCCTGAACCGGAGGTGCCAATTAGGCAGCAAAAATCACCTTTATCTATTTCAAAACTGATATGGTTAACAGCCGGATTCTTCATTTTAGGATATATCTTGGATACATCTTTGAACTCAACCATTGGTATTTTTTCTCCCATAAATTTTCCTCCTTTTCAATATTTCCTTAATTTAATCCTAACAAGTAAATGAAGCATAATCAACAATTGACCATTTTATGCTCTTTTTTGTATTAAAAAGAAGCACAAAAAAAGCACTACCTTACAGTGCTTTTTAATAAAACTAAATTTTTCTTTAATTTACATTGAACCTTCAAAAACATCCCATGAACTGTGGAAATAATCCCAGCCAGAATAGATAGTAAAAATCAATGCAATATAAAGTAAGATGGTGCCTATATGATAAAAGTCACCAATTAACAAAAAGATAATTGAAAGCATTTGACATGTCGTTTTGATTTTACCAGGCATAGCTGCAGCCATAACTTGCCCTTTATTCTCAGCCAAAATCAAACGCAATCCAGTTACAGCCAATTCACGACAAACAATTATTGCTACAACCCAGGCCGGAGCAAGTTTTAAAGAAATTAACATTATAAATGCAGTCATAGTAAGCATTTTGTCAGCTAAAGGATCCGCAAACTTTCCAAAATTGGTAACCAAGTTGCGTGATCTGGCAATATGACCATCAAACCAATCAGTTGCAGAAGCAACTGCAAATACAATCGCAGCTATTACCAATCTCCAATAAACAGTAGTGCCAGCAACTTTAAAACTGGCATCTCCACCAAAAATGACAATTAGCATGAAAACCGGAATCAATAATATTCTAAAAACCGTTAACTTATTAGGCAAATTCATTCTTAACTTTTCCTCCAAAAATAGTTACTATTTATTATCATCATTTCCACTGGAGGAAGTACCTCCAGAATGGCCAGAATCATTACTATGCTCAGTGTTATTTGATTGATTATTATCATGGTTCGATTGACCATTATTCTGGGAACTTTGATTATTTTGAGTATTTTGTTGACCATTATTTGTATTCGAACTTGCACCATTATTACCATTAGAATTATCAGTTTGGCTATGCTGTTGATTTTGCTGGTTCGAATTACTATGTCCTGAATTATTATTCGTAGTTCCGGAATTATTTTGACTTTGATGTGGTTGATTATTTTGACTATTTTGACTATTCCGCCGTTTACCAATATAAAAGGTTAAAGAAAGACTCGAATTTTGAGCTGTATATGGTACTTTTCTGCCACCAATTGTTACTGATGTTCCTAGAGCGTTGCTAAATGTAACGACTACAGATTGAGCAGTTTCTGGAATTCTTAAAGTGTGTTTTTGACCAGCTGTTAAAGTCTGACCACTTTGAGTTACGCCATTCATTGCAATCGAAACTGTAGTTGCTTGATCACCGGCTCTAACAACTAAATTGCGGTTATTTTTAAGGCCGGTAATTTGAAACTGATTCGCAGCCAATTCCTTAATCTTAACGCTCTTCTTTTTAATTTTCTTAACTTTGCGGTGTCGTTTACCATTATCCGAAGAAACAGAAACATCATTTGCTTCGTTGTTATTTTCATTGCGACTAGAAGAAAAATGAGCAAATACAACGTAGCATACCAAAATTACTACAACTATTCCCAAACCGACAATGATTCGTGGAAGGTAATCCTGCCAAATCTTTTTCTTATTACTGGTGGTTTTACGTACTTCCTCACTTTTATTGTCAATCGAGTCTTCGACAAATTCTTCAGGTTCGGCTTTAGGTATGTCTTCGTGGTATTCACTTAGCAACTTTTTGCCATCTAAACCAACTATCTGTGCATATTGTCTAATGAAGGCTCTAACGTAAAAATCACCAGGAAGTTTATCAAAATCGTTTTGCTCGATTGCAGTCAGATATCTACCTTGAATTTTGGTTGTTTTTTCAATGTCTTCAATTGAAAGTCCCTTAGCCTCTCTGGCACTGCGTAATTTATCTCCGATATCTGCCATAGTTACCTCTTCAAATTCTAAATTTACTCTTTGAGTATAACATATACTACATATAATTATTACATTTAAATAAGCCAGCCGCCACTAACATAAATGGTCTGACCAGTTAGATACCCTGACTGAACGTCAAGTAAAGTTTTAACCCAATAAGAAATGTCCTTACCTTCTGCTAAACGACCAACAGGTATTTCACCCTTAACTTCTTCCATCGTTTCAGGGCCAAGCACGGAATTCATTGCTGTATTGACAGCACCGGGTGCGACAACATTAACCGTCAGGTTAGCTGAAGCAACTTCGCGGGCATATGCTTGTGCAAACCCTTCAAGACCTGATTTGGAAGAACTGTATGCCGCTTCCATGGCACTACCTGAACCACCGTAAACTGATCCTAAATAAACAATACGACTGTAATCATTTTTTATCAAATGAGGTTCAAATAGTCCTGTCAACTTAATTGGGGTAATCAAGTTTATGCGCATAATCTCATCAATTTTGGCCGTATCTTGACTACTAACAAAATTATAATCGGTAATTCCCTGGGCAAATACCACAGCGTTAACTGGCAGTAAATTATTAACAAATTCTTTTAAATCATTATTTTCAGCCAGAAAATCTAATTTGATGGGAATAAAATCCTGCTGAGGATATTTTTGACTCATTCCTTGAGCCAAAGAATAAGCTTTTCGCCAATTTTGACTGCAATGAATGTAAAGAGACCAACCAGCATTAGCCAACTCAACACAAATAGCTTGACCAATGCCACCTGTAGCACCAAATACAAGAGCTCGCTGCAATTAAAACATTCCTTTTACTCTATTTTTTCTTTAAATATTGAAAATGATCTTTAATAACTGAACTAATCTTCTTGAGAATAGCTCAGTTATGTATTCACATTCAATTTTATTTTACCATTATTTTTTCACAAATTTGAACTAATAAAACGACATGATAAACTTTCTTAAAAATTAGCTCTTATCTCCCTCTTTTTTAGGCGGTAATAAAACTTGGCGAGGCTTTGAACCTTCAGATGGGCCCACAATACCTTTTTCTTCCATTTCATCAACAATCCTAGCTGCACGATTATAACCAATACGAAATCTTCTTTGCAAGAGTGATACACTGGCCGTTTGTTGTTGCCTTACTAAATCCACTGCTTGATCATAGAATTCATCTTTTGGCTCATCGTCTTTATTTTCAGAATTCTCTTGGCCTTTTTGTGGAATCATGCCTTTATCATATTCGGGTTTCTGCTGTTTCTTTACCCAAGAAATGATATTTTCAACCTCATGTGACGAAACATAGGCACCCTGAATACGTTCAGGCTTTGAAGCACCAACAGGCATATATAGCATATCGCCGCGGCCAAGTAATTTTTCGGCTCCAGTCTGATCTAAAATAGTCCTTGAATCAATACCACTCGAAACAGCAAAAGAAATTCGTGAAGGAACATTTGCTTTAATCAGGCCGGTTATAACATCAACACTTGGTCTTTGAGTGGCCAAAATCATGTGAATACCAGCTGCCCGAGCCATCTGGCCCAAACGGACAATTGCTCCTTCAACATCACGTCCGCCAACCATCATTAAGTCACTAAGTTCATCAACTACCACTAAGATATATGGTAACGGCTTCATTGCCGGTTTTGATTTATCTTGGTTATTCAACCGCACCTTTTCGTTAAATTCACTCATGTTACGGGCTCCACTTGCAGCGAACAGTTTATAGCGGCGTTCCATTTCTTTAACGGCTTTACTCAAAGCATTTGCAGCCAATTTTGCATCAGTAACTACCGGTATTAACAAATGAGGCACACCATTATAAACAGAAAGCTCCACCATCTTTGGGTCTATCAAAATTAACTTAACCTGATCCGGCAATGCTTTCATTAAAATACTGGTTAAAATCGTATTAATAGCAACAGATTTACCAGAACCGGTTGATCCAGCAATCAAAAGATGAGGCATTTTAGTCAAATTAGCCGAAACAGTTTGGCCACTGACATCCTTACCCAAAGGAACCTGCATAGGATCCTCTTTGGCCCTGGCACTCTGATTTTGCATTACATCCTTAAAAGCAACAACTGAAGTGTTCTTGTTAGGTACTTCTATTCCGATATACGGTTTACCGGGTATTGGTGCTTCTATTCTGATATCTTTTGCAGCTAACGCGAGGGCTAAATCGTCAGCGAGATTAACAATACGACTGACTTTGACACCAACAGCCGGTTGAACCTCATAGCGCGTAATAGTCGGACCCAATATTGCCTTTTTAATAATAACGTTAACACCAAAACTCTTGAAGGTAGATTGTAATGTCTGAGTATTTTTGCGAATGAGAGCTTTATCAGTACTTTGGTCAATATTTTTTATATTATCAAGTAAAGTTAACGGCGGTTTTTGGTAATCCGGACTAACTTTTTGATCTTGTTTTAATTCACCGTGGTTTACTGCTCCTAATTCTTCCTTAATCTTCTTATCTTCTTCAACAAAAGAATGTGATTTAGGTAATGGTGAAACAGAAGAATTATTTTGTTGTGCTTTATCGCTATTATTTTGACTCGCAACCTGAATTTGCGGCTCAACAGGAGCATGTTCCGGAATATCACCGTATTCTGCTTTATCAGATGGAAAAGCAGTTACTTCATTTTGATCTATGTTACTTACAGAAGAGTTATCATCCACAGTAAAATCATCCACGTCCGGAAAAACTGGAGCTTTCGTACCAACTGAATTGCTATCTTCCTGTTCATGCAACTCGTTTTTTTTCTGCTCACGCTTCTCTTTGAAAGAGCCGTATTTATCTTTTATTTTGCTACCAGCTGCTTTGTTTTTATTAATAAAAAGCTGACTAACAGACTGAAATTTTTTGATAATTGTTGAGAATTTAACATCAAAAAACATCAAAATTCCACTCGGTATCAATAAAATTGCAATTACACGCAGTCCTATATGACCAAGTAAAGGGTAAAAAATCTGATAGCATAAGGCGCCTATGACTCCACCGCCGATATTTTTGGTAACAGCCATGCGACCGAATTCAGCTGAAATTTCATGCCAAAAGACATTCATAAAAGCATTATTAACGAATTCACGTTCAAAATAAATACTACTTTGAATCAATAAAATTCCCAAAATAGCAAAAAATAGTCCACAACTGCGTTTGAAGCTAAAGTGCATCGGCTTATTATAAATCAGCATAACCAAGCCGAACACAATGCAAATACCAGCTGCGAGCAAATAGGAATCTCCAAAGACCAGGCGAAAAGTATTTGCTACTTGCTTACCCAGGATCCCAAACTTGGCAAATGCTAAAGCTGAAATAACAATTTGTAAAAGTCCGACAATTGCCCATTTAATTCCAGTATTCTGATTTTTCTTTCGAGCCTTTGTGGTTTTTCTCCCTTTCTTTTTTGGCATGATATTACCTAGTCACTAGCTAAAAATTAGCTTGGAAGTTCAAGTTGACTGGTTTATCCAGCGTAATTTGAGTAACTTGATAAGTTAATGTTTCAATATACTCAACTAAAGGCCTACTAAGCAATTTGTAATCAGCCTTACTAAGATCACTGCCATCACCAAAATAATTTTTGATCTGAACGATTTGGCTAATCATCCCACTTACTGAGAATTCCCCTGGAGCAGGTGCCACATCAAAAATGATGGTGATATCAAAATAATTACCATCTACCCCTGCATCTGTTGTGCCATCATCATTTTGTTTTTCAACTTTTTTAAGGCCAAAATTAACTTGATCCTTAGTTTCAGGTTCTTCATTAATATCGTAGTGAAAATTTTTTACTAACACTGGTGTTTCTTTTGCAAAATCCATTTTAATTTCCTCCCAAATTTCTTTCATAGCGTTCAGGACGATTGTAGTTATCTTTTAACTTGTCATTTTCATAATGATGAGAAGTTTCCAGTTTAGGAAAACCTTGTTGACGTAATGCTTCAAGCAAAACTATTGCCACTGAATTAGCTAAATTGTAACAACGAATATTATTTGACATAGGTATGCGCAAATTACATTCGTAATATTCTCGCATAAAAGTTTCAGGTAAGCCAGTAGTTTCCTTACCAAATATGAAGTAATAATTTTTGGAAGAATCAGTGTAATCTACTTCAGCATAATTTTTGGAAGAAAATTTAGAAATAAGATAAAGCTCATCCTGCGGTCCTAACTGCTTCAAAAAGGCATTAAGATCATCATGAAGTCGCACATCAACTTTATCCCAATAATCAAGCCCGGCTCGTTTCATTTTTTTATTATCAATTTGAAAACCTAAGGGCTCAATTAAGTCAAGAACTGTATTAGTACCAGCACAAGTGCGAGCAATATTTCCCGTGTTTGCTGGCATTAATGGTTCGTATAACACTACATGATTTGTCAATCTTTTTTCTCCTTCAACATCAAACTTCTAAATAAACTAGCCTTATTCTTATTTTTTTCAATCAGCTTTTTCTTCATTTGGCGCAGCAATTTGAGTAGTTTCTTCGCCTTCATCTTCTCTAAAAACTTGAGAAACATTACGGTAATAATTATAAACACGTAAAATAATGATTTTTAAGATTGCATAAATAGGAATACCAAAAATGACACCCCAAAGTCCCCAAACCGCACTGGAACCAATTAACAATAAAATTGTAGTTACCGGATGCATTTCCATTTTATTACCCATTACGAGAGGACTGATAATTCTTGATTCAATTGTCTGCTCGATTGCAAAGACAATCAAAACTTTAATGACCATTGGAACTGAAAGCATGATTGCAATTACAATTGCAGGAATAAAGGAAATAAACGTACCAAAATATGGGATCAGGTTAAGTAAACCACTTAAAACAGCAAGTGCAATGCCATACGGTAAGCCCACTATACTATAACCAATGGCAAACATAATTCCTACCCAAAAGGCAACTGTGATCTGTCCCCTGATATAAGAAGCTAAAGCGGTGTTAATATCATAGAGCAGTTCACCAAAACTCTTTTGCCAGCGCTTAGGTGCAAATTGGGTTAAATAGGGCCGTAAATTATGGGCATCTTTTAACATAAAGAAGAGAATAAAAGGTGCCGTAAGTAAAGTCATAACAATAATAGTTACTACACTGATTGCTGAAGAAATATTGCTCAAAGCGGCATTTATGGCTTCGTGACCAGATTTGAAAAGCATATCCTGTGCGCGATTAATAGCATCATTAATATTGCCTTTTACACTATGAAACTGCGGTTTGCTCAGTGCTTCTTGTACAGCATTACTTGCATCCTTCCAAATATGCGGCCAATGTGCAATTAATGAATTAATTTGACTTTGAACAATTGGCAATAGCGTATTAACAATCCACACCAGCAAAATTGCCACAAGAAGAAACAGTCCCAAGATCGTAACCAGTCTCGGCACTTTAAATTTCCGCTCTAAAATATCAACCAGCGGGTTCATGATATAAAATTGAATTAAAGCAAGCATTAGTGGTGGCAAGATTGCACTCACGAATACTTTAGCAGGGTTTAAGACAAATGAAATTTTGTTGAACAACCAGATTACAAGGAAGAACAACAAAATGTTTAGTAATGCAATACTAAACCGATTATTCAAAAACCATTTTTGAAAGATGGTTCTTTTTTTATGTTTTTTCTCAACTTCCATCAAATCATCCTAATCAAATATGTTCATAAATTATATCATCGCCAACGTTAAATTCAGGCAGAGTTTGCTTGTCACCTAATGTAAGATACACAGCATTTGCCAAGGGATTTTTAGACTTTTTTTGATTAAAGAAAAGTGTGGCGTGTCCCAATGCCTTCATGTCACTGACAACCATGGCGCCAACATAATCAGCTACATATGTTTGACCATCAATTGTAATTGTATCGCCTTTTTTCAAAATAAAACCAGTCAGTGGCGACTCAGAGTCAAACTTTTGCATAATTGAAACATCCACCAGTTCAGCTGTAACATTTTCACCAAATAAAATCACCATATTGCTCTTAGGCTCTATAGCTTGTTTACCAATTTTTGTAATAGTTGCTGTCCACTTCATAATTTGTTCTCCTTAAGCTTTAATTTTAGCATAACAAAAACCGCTTAACTAATATATAAGCGGTTTTATTTGTTAGTTCTTTATTTCTGATGATAAAGGAGCCATTTTTTAATTTCATCAATTATAACTAATGGAATAGGCAGGCAGAACAGGAATAACCAGTCAACTGGCAATAATCTCGTCGTATTGAATAATTGTTGCAATCCTGGAGTTACCGTTAAAGCTAAAAATAGCAGTATTTCAAAGATAATGCCATACCAGATATTGCGGTTACTAAAGATACCTTTCTTGAATAAAGAAACTTTGTTTGTTCTACAATTCAAGACATTTGCAATCTGAGTAAAAATAATTGCTCCCAAGACCATTGTGGTTGCACGCATGTATACCGAGCCGTTAGCAGCTAAAGGCACCTGCGGCCAACCATTTTGGAAGTTAACGAAGAAGTATGCGCCAATCGAAATGGCACTGGAAATGAGACCATACCATAAAAATGCTTTGATAATTACACTTTTATTAAGCAAGTGCTCATTGCGTTTACGTGGTGCCTGTTTCATAACATCTGGATCAACTGCTTCTCCTCCTAGCCCTAATGCTGGCAACATATCTGTTCCCAAATCGACTGTCAGAATCTGCATTACTGTCATTGGTAAGGGAATCATACCTCCTGAAAACAGGAATAAAATTGAAGGAAAGGCTTCCGGCACATTTGAAGTTAGGATATAAGTCAAGAACTTACGAATATTGCTATATACTGCCCGTCCTTCTTCAATTGCGGCTACAATTGAAGCAAAATTGTCATCAGTCAATATAATATTAGCAGCGTCCTTTGCCACGTCTGTGCCAGTGAGACCCATTGCAATACCGATATCAGCTTGCTTCAGTGCAGGGGCATCATTAACTCCATCACCGGTAGAGGCGACAATTTCACCGTTTTCCTGCAAGGTCTTAACAACCTTGTATTTTTGTTCAGGAGCAACCCGGGCAAAAATCACTTCTCCTTTTAGCGCTTCTCGCAAATCTGCATCACTCATACTTTCGAGCTCATCACCAGATATAACCCGCGCCTTGTCTGAAGTCAAACCGATTTGGACAGCCACTGACTTAGCCGTTAGCTTAGAGTCACCGGTAACCATAATAATCTTAATCTTGGCTTGGTGACACCTTTTAACAGCATTATAAATTTCTGGACGAGGAGGATCGCTCATCGTAGTCAAACCGACGAATACCAAGTGTTGTTCAGCCGTTTCGATCGTTAACTTAGCAACGTCAGTATTCTCTTTTTCGACAATGCGGTAAGCCATCGCCATACTGCGGAAACCCTTAGCAGCATAATCAGCATTGTGCTTTTCCGCACGCTTTT
Organism: Lactobacillus sp. ESL0260; assembly: GCF_003692935.1. Lineage (NCBI taxonomy): Bacteria > Bacillati > Bacillota > Bacilli > Lactobacillales > Lactobacillaceae > Lactobacillus > Lactobacillus sp. ESL0260. Next base: position 120,220 of record NZ_REHO01000007.1, on the reverse strand, counting down.
TATCATCTTCAGTCAGAGAGCGAACCTTACCGTCAACTTGAATCTGGTCACACTGCTTAATTACGTCACTGAAAGACCCCTTAGTAAAAATAATATACTGACTGTCATTCCAGCGATGAATAGTTGACATGCGTTTACGATTAGAGTCAAAAGGCAATTCACGTAAACGAGGGTATTTAACCAGAACTTTCTGACGATCAAAGCCTGCTTTTTCAGCCATAATAATTAAACAAGCTTCAGTTGGAGTTCCCAAAATTTTTGGTTTACCCCCTTTAACTTTGCTGGGTTGAACCGCAGTATCATTATCTAAAGAAGCTATCTGTACCAGCTTATGCAAGTCGGGGTTTTCTTCATACCATAGCTGCTTCTTATTCAGCTCAATCTGACCATTATTAACATAGCCGTTACCCGTAACTGTATATTCATTTTGCGGCGTCCAAATGTAATGAATAGTCATTTGATTCTGGGTTAAAGTACCAGTTTTATCTGAACAAATAACTGTGGTTTCGCCTAAAGTTTCTACGGAATTCAATTCTTTAACTAAGGCATGCTTTTTAGCCATGCGCTTAACTCCTTGAGCTAAGCTTAAAGTAACAGTTGGAAGCAATCCTTCAGGAATAAAGGCAACAATCATACCTAACGCAAAGATAAAGGCCTTGGCAAAAGGATATTTGACGAAAAAGATTGCCGCAATTAAGAATAAAACCCCAATTGAAACTGCAATTATTGATAATTGCTTCGTCAGGCGGTTTAGTTCCTGGGTTAGTGGACTATCAACTTTATTTTGCTTTTGGGTTAGCTGCGCAATTTTACCAAATTCAGTATTCATCCCTGTGGCAAAAGCAATAGCACGAGCAGTACCAGAGCCAACTGTTGTCCCAGAATAAACCAAGTTTGCTTCCGCATAACTGCCTTCGCCTGGGGCGTATTCTGTAGTTTTTGATTCTGGCACAGATTCACCATTCAACGCACTTTGATCAACCTGCATAGAACTGGCAGTAATCAGCCTGGCATCAGCCGGAATAGCATTGCCGGCCTGAAGAATAAAAACATCTCCCGGAACCAATTCTTTGGCATCAATCTGCGTTTTTTTGCCATCACGGATTGCTTGAACATAGGTGGGCAACATATTATTCAAAGCATCTGTCGCTCTTTTGGCAGCTCTTTCCTGCCAAAAACTGAACAGTCCGTTAATGATATTGACCATCCAAATGGCAATTCCTAATTCAAGCGTCCCACTAAACATGGCTACGGCACCTGAGATCCAGAGCAAGATTGCCATCATACTAATGAAATTTTTGAAGAAAGTTTTCCACTCGGATTCTTCCTCGGACTTTTTAATTTCGTTACGACCATATTTTGCCAATCTTGCGGTTGCTTCAGCAGAAGTTAAGCCTGCCGAAGATGAGTGAAGATTAGTATAAACTTCAGAAATATCATTCTTAGCGTATAGCTCTCGAATTTTATTTTCTTCCATTTCCAACATACCTCTTGTTTAAATTTTTTGTTTTTATACTAATAAAGCCGACACCATACTTTACCACTTTTTAAAATGATAAAGTCACTCAATATTTTACAATTGCGTGTCATGCTATACTAATTATTGAGACAATTATAAATGAAATTGGAGGCTTTTCAAGCATGAAATTATTAATTGGTGGATACACCAAAAAAAAGGCAACAGGAATTTATGAGCTGCCACTTACTCCGGCTACTAATGGCGTGGAAATGCAAATGGGACCGGCAAAAGAAGTAATCCAAGTAGGCGGACCTACTTATTTTGTTCAAGATGGCAACCTCATTTTTACCATTAACAATGCTGGAGCAAAAGGTGGAATCAGTTCTTTCGAGTTAGTTAATGGCAAATATTCAGAAAAGGACTCTTATTTAACTCCAGGATCTTCACCAGCCTATATTGGAATTAACCGCGAAAAGAAATTACTATATACGGCAAATTACCATACAGCTGTCCTCAGTGTATTTTCGTATGATGATGAGGGTAAACTGACTTTTTTAGATTCCGTAACTCATACGGCAGATACTCTTGGTCCCTGTCCAGAACAAGCTGATGGCCCTCACCCCCACTTTTTCGATCAAACACCACAAGGCAATTTAGTGAGTTGTGATCTAGGTAACGACTGTGTTGATTTCTACAGTTTCAAGAATAATAAGCTGAATCACCTGGCTAAATATCAAAACGAGCCGGGTTTTGGCACACGTCATATTGTATTTAGTCCTGATGGTAATTATTTTTATGTTATCGGTGAGCTTTCAAGTAAAGTTAACTTAGTTAAGTTCGATGAGACCCACTGGAATTTTAAAAATATTGCTACTTATTCAACCATTCCTGATGATTTTTCTGACCACAACGGCGCAGCTGCCATCAAAATTAGCCATGATGGTAAATTTATTTACACTTCCAACCGCGGTCATGATACTATCACTGTTTTTGCAGTTAATGATGATCATACCCTGCAACTACGTCAGAGAATTTCAACTTTTGGTGAATTTCCTCGTGATTTTAACTGGGACAAAGATGAAAAATATGTGGTGGCAACCAACCAAAATTCAGATAATGCCACTTTATATACACGAGATGCTGAAAATGGTTGTTTGACACCAGTTCAAAAAAATATTTTTGTTCCCGAAGGTACTCGCGTACTTTTTAGTGAATAAAATTTGTAAAATAAATAAAAGAGTTGTCTAACGCAAGACAACTCTTTTATTTCTCTAAAGATCTATTAAAGTCTCTGCCATAATTTTTGCATATCAAGTGCATCAGGAATTTCAATACTAATTTGCTGGCTTTTAGTAAATGGATCAGGAAAGCCCAAATAAAAGCAGTTGAGTGCCTGACGCTTAAACTCATCATTAATGCCATATAGAGGATCACCATACAAAGGATGACCCAAATATTGCATATGAATGCGAATCTGGTGAGTTCGACCGGTATATAGGCGCAGTTCGACTAAACTGGCCCCACTTTTTTGAGCAATCACTTTATAAGCAGTTTTAGCATTCTTGCCAGTGGAATCAATGCTGCGCACAATTGAGGTCCCTTTGCGGCCAATTGGCTGATCTATCATTCCTGTCAATTCTTCTGGTGCAAAATTGCCATGAACTATTGCGTGATATTTTTTAATAAATTGAGATTTATCAATCTGGCTAAACCGAGCATGAGCGATAGCATTTTTCCCAACCAGAACCAATCCAGAAGTATCACGATCGAGTCGCGTCACTATGTGCGGTTTAAAGTCAACTTCTTCTTTACTGTTAAAATAACCTAAAACTTGGTTAACTAAAGCATCGTCATTATAACGAGATGGTATTGACAAAATGCCAGCTGGTTTATTCACTACCAAATAATTTTCAGTTTCCCGTATGACTGCTAGCGGCTTCTTTGAGGGGACTAGCCAGGGATTGGTCTTCTCTTTTCCCGGAATAAAGATTACTTCATCTCCTTGATGCAACAGGTAGTTGGTAAAACGCCTTCTATGGTTAACCAAAAGCATGCCGCCGGAATTTTTAGCATTATTCACAGCTCTTTTTGAAAAACCGCTTTGCAGTAAAAAAGCTCCTAATTTCTTGGGAACTTTGTCTTGTACAATTACTTTAAATAGTGTCATCTTTATCTCCAATAAAGGCGCTCTGAACACGAGACCAAAAATGAGTATGCCCAAAGCGATCAAAATGAATTTCCTTACTAGAAATACGATACTCAATTTGTTTAGCATTGCGGACATTAATGCGGTGACCATCAACAGTCAAAACGCAGTGATCAGCATTTGGTATGATAGTAATCCACTGCTCTGGTGCCAGCACTATTGGCGAAGATAGTGATCTGAAAATTCGGTTATTAATTGAGGCGATTTCTGCCATTTGCAAGGCTTTAAGTCTTGGGTGAATCACTGCACCACCAAGTGATTTATTATAACCGGTTGAACCAGTAGGAGTTGATATACATAAGCCATCTCCCCGAAAATTTTCAAACAATTGATCATCAATATAGACTTTTGCTTCTAATGTATGCGATACCCGTTTGACTGCAGATTCATTTAAGGCCAAAAAATGTTTCTTTTCATTCGCTTCGGTTAAAAGTTCTACTTCTAAAAGCGGATAATTGGCAGATTCCGGCTCTCTTAAAAGTAATGCATCTACCATTTTATCTACTTCCGGGCCACGCCAATCAGTGTAAAAACCTAAGTGCCCAGTGTGGATACCAATAAAGCGAATAGAACTAATTTGATTTTCATAACGGTGAAAAGCATTGATTAAAGTACCATCACCTCCGACAGTAATGACAACATCGGGGTATTTAGCATCAAAAACAATGCCCTCTTTGGCTTCCAACAGTTTTCGCAAGTGCGCCACAACTTTTAGCGTTTCAGGATTGGTGTTATGGGCAATTGTAATTCTCATTATTTTTCCTTACCCTTATTTTTGGTAAAAACCTTTTGAGCTTCCTGCACTTCATCTTTTATTAAAGACATTTCTTCATCAAGTTTATATGCTGTTTCCGCAGTAGATTTTAGTCTTTTAGAAATATCTTCTGGATAAGAACCTTGATATTTATAATTAAGAGTGTGCTCAACAGTAGCCCAAAAGTTCATAGCTAAAGTTCTGATTTGAATTTCTGCCAGCAACTTTTTAGGACCATTTGGCAAATAAACCGTATAAGAAATAACCATATGATAGGAGCGATAGCCTGAAGGTTTGGCGTTTTTAACATAATCACGTTCTTCAATGACTTCCATATCATCACGTGCATGTATTAAGTCTACCACCTTATAAATATCATCGACAAATTGACAAACTATCCTAATACCTGCAATGTCCTGCATATCGGTTTCGATCACGTCGAAACTGATTACACGCCTTTGCATCTTTTCTTTAATTGAGTCGACAGTTTTAACCCTGCCAACTACAAATTCTATTGGGGAATGTTCCCCTTTCGTTAAAAAACTTTGTCTTAAAGAACGAAATTTCACTTTCAATTCTCGGACGGCCTCTTCATAAGGCCATAAAAAATTATCCCAATCATTATTCATAGAAATAACCCTTTCTCAAACAGCATATCCATTTTAACATAAATTATATGATAGCAATTTCATATGGCTAATAGCTTTAATAAAAGAAGCCGTTTTTTTCGATACAGCATATATAATCCCTTGTTTGATAAAGTTTTTTCTTGCATATTAAAGCTTTTAAGATTATGATAATTTTATTAATTCAGTATAGCCTATATCTTGATAGTTTTGCTGTCTTTTCTATAATTACGCAGAAACAGCAATTTTGACAATATGTCAATAAAAAAACTATACTTTCTTAATTAGTAGCATGGAACAAAAAGTAAATTCTATCACTGAATTTGGATGGGGAATTATTATGTCGAAGAATAATGAAATTGAAGCAAAAATTATCCTGCCAAAGACAATCTATCACAAGCTTTGCCATGATTTTGCTCCAAAAAGCTGTTTTAAACAGGAAAATTATTATTTTGATACCAAAGATGGTTTGCTAAAACAAAATCAGATCAGTTGCCGCATTCGTCTTTTTGCTGATCATGCAGAACAAACACTTAAAGTTCCAAATAATGATCCCGTGCAGCACCAGTTTCATGAAGCAATCGAAATTAATGATGAGCTAAAACTAGCTGAAGCTAAAGCGCTGGTAAAAAAGGGGAGCAAAAATTTGCCAATCACTTTTAAATATACCATAGGAGACTACCTAAGCGAGCACTTTTCAGACCAATTAAAGCTCAACTTGCAAACTTTCAGTAAAACTAAGCGTATTTTAGCAAATGGTCCTGAAAATTGTGAATTAACATTTGATGATAGTACCTATCCTGACAACTATGAGGACTTTGAAATAGAGATTGAAAATCCTCATCCCCAATTAATTGCCCAAGTTCTGTTAGACTTAAAAAAGAAATATCATTTTACGCAAAATTCTGCTAATACTAATCAAGCAAAAATTGCACGCGCTTACAAGCATCGTGATAAAATATAGTCTAATGAGTAAATTTCTAAAAAGGATAGATAATTAGATTTACAAATAATCAGTATTGGAGGAGTCTGATCATGTTCGAAATTTTTCTCTTTGTCAATCCCGTTGGCATTTACTGCTATAACACAGAAGTTTTAATTCAAGATGCAATCGCTGAGCTTAATATCAACTCTTCTTTTAACTTCGTTCCTATCATTAATTCAAAAGTTATCAAAGAAGATATTATCAGAAGAAAAAAGAGCGGCCAAAGAATACTAGATATCCCGCAGTACACAATTGCTTCATTTCAAGCTTTACGAAATTACCATGCAATTAAGTTCGAATATGGCAACAAAAAGGCTCGAGCCTATCTAGTTGCTTTACAACAAGCTATCAGTGGTGATTTTAATAAATATTCTGAGCAATTACCGCGAAAAATTGCTCAAAATTTAAATTTAAATTTTGATCGTATTACAGATCGCAGGATTGCTCCTTATGTAGATAATTCCATTCGCCAAGATAAGGAACTTGCCCATCAGTTTAATGTTTGTAACATTCCTACAACTATTATTTTTAATGAAAGCGGCAATTACAGTGGAGTAATGCTTGAAGGGATTTTGGCTCATGATAAGTTGATTCGACTTTTTAAAAATACTGGTTGTATTACAAAGGAAGACCAAGATTATTATCCTGCTAGGCACTTACGCCTGATCTAAAAATTTACTTGCATTATCTGGCGAATTAATTTTACGAAAATTGCTAAATACCCAAGGCGGCAAATCATCAATGGTTTGCCGTCTTTTATATAAGTTATTTGCAATCTTCATGCCATTAAGACTTTTTTGCATAAGCTGCATTTTTAGATATTGTTTTTGTTTTGCCGAATCAATATGGTATTTCCGTAAAGCTGGCCTAAAGTGCCACAGCTTTTTTAGTCCCTTGGCATTTATAGTAAAATTCTGTTTCTGCCAATGAATTTTATTAGTCAGCGGCTCAAGCAAAACGTTATATTTCAAACTGATAACTAGCTTATCAGGATTAATTTCCAAATAATAATCATGCCAAGGTTTATTCCTTCGAAAAAAGATAAGTTGCGATTTTTTGATGTATTGTCCTAAAAAATGTCTCTTTCCCACTATCCAGATATCTTTCACGCCTATTTGCCGATATAAAAGATGACGATGACGAAATTCAGATTTGTTGAGCGGAGCACATTGAATTTCAAATGCTAAATTTGGGCTTGCTAAGATATCAGCGCGTAATTGACCATTAGCTAATTGAACCTCCATCTGTGCGTTAAAATGGGCTGCTCTTAAAGCTGTGGTCAATAAGCTTTTACTTTGTGCATGCTCTTTATTTTCTCCACTTAAATTAACTTCACTCGGGATATGCTTAAAATAGGGTGTTTTACTATTATTTATCAGCTGGACTTCTCGATAACACTGAGGACAAAAATATTGCCTTTTTATATTCTTTTCACTTTCACTTATCCGAGCTTCTGCTACAGCTAAAACTAAAACATTATTCAACAATGCCGCGTACATAATCATCACCTAATAATAAGTACGCAAAAGGGGCAGGATTTTACCTGCCCCCTTTTATTTTGCTATCTGGCATTTCAATTAATATCACTAAAATAATCTTGCAGCTTCTCTAAAGCTTCATGCGCTATCAAACATTTGCCATTAATGCGCACACGAGCCATTTCACTAGCTTTAACTTTAATACCATATTCATTTGCAATGGCCCATGCATCTGCCGGCTTTATTTCCAAGTAATCTTGATCAGTAAAGATTAACTCTAAGTAAAATTTACCGCGTTCAAAATAAAGACTGGAAGCCAAATCGTCTGCTTGAAGACTATCAGCCAGTTCAACTACCTGATTGAGGTCATTAAAACTATATGCCTGCTTTTTTTGCAGTTTCCAAAACTCTTTCTTCACCTTGGGGTGACCAGAAATTGCAGAACCAGTTGATTCGTCTTTATCACTTTCATCTTCCTCAGGCTCTAAGTCGAGAAAAGACTTGCGAACATCATTCGTCTTTTTATTATTGTCAGTAAAATTATTATCAAATAACTGGGCCAGGTTATTCTGATCTTTGGCCGTAACTTTAGTGATGAGTAAATCAAGCCCACCATTATTAGGCATTACTTGAAAAGTAACAGGTGCATCTTGACTAAAAGAATGATCTGTATCAATTTCATCTAAAATTGAATAAAAGAAATGCTGGATTTTATTTTTATCACCCAGTAAATCCAAAACTTTAAGACCACGATTTGCTAATTCTTGTTTACCTATTCTCACGCGAATCGTATTTTTGTTTATATGATCTACTTGCATGAGTTCTCACCTCCATCAGATGCTTTGTTCTATTGTAGCGTACTTTACTCATAAAATAAAAGCGTTAGTTTAAAAAACCAACGCTTTTATTTTAAACTTACCTGATTTATAAGTCAGCTATCTTTTGCATTTCTTCAAGTTCGAGACGGCGTACTTTTCTAGGTAAAAAGCGCCTAATCTCATCTTCATTATATCCAACCTGTAAACGACGGTCATCCATAATAATAGGACGTCTTAACAAACTTGGATTCTTTTCTACCAGATCAAGCAATTGATCAATTGACATGTCATCCAGATTAACTTTAAGTTGCTGAAATGCTCTTGAACGAGTTGAAATAATTTCTTCGGTACCATTTTCAGTCATGCGCAAAATTTGCAACAATTCATCTTTTGTTAACGGTTCAGAAAAAATATTTCTTTCCTTAAAAGGAATGTCGTGCTTCTTTAACCAGGCCTTCGCTTTACGACAAGATGTACAGCTTGGAGAGATATATAAATTTACCATATATTTCACGCTCCCTTAATTAGTATCTATATAATTATATCATACTACTTCCTTTTTGTAAGTAGTTTTTTCAACTAATTTTATTATTATAGTATCTTTTAAACGTGAATATTCTGTGAACTTTTTATCAAGAAAAAATAAAGAAATAAAAAAGAATACATAATTTTTTGCTAATGTATCCTTTTTTTATTATTATTAGTTATTTACTTTCTTCATTAAGTCACTAACCAATTTCTCATTTTCTTCAGCAGTTTCTGAAACATAACAAGCTTTATTGGCTAATTCCTTAATATCTGCAGTATTGAGCTTCTTCATTAAGCTTCTAATACGCAAAATTGAAGTTGCACTCATTGAGTACTCGTCTAAGCCCATTGAAAGCAAAATTGGAAACATGGTACTGTCTCCGGCAGCTTCGCCGCACATGCCACACCAAATGTTGTTTTCATGTGCTGCATCAATCGTGTGCTTAATTAAACGCAAAACAGATGGGTTTGCCGGTTGATAAAGGTAAGAAACATTATCATTGCCCCTATCAGCGGCCATTGTATATTGAATTAAGTCATTAGTACCAATTGAGAAGAAATCAACTTCTTTAGCAAATTGATCAGCTAAAACTGCAGCAGCTGGAACTTCAATCATCATTCCCACTTCTAAGTTTGTACCAATCTTAACGCCCTTTTTAACTAATTGCTCTTTTTCTTCACCCAAAATTGCTTTAGCCTTGCGCAACTCATTCAGAGTACCAATCATTGGGAACATAATGCCTAACTTGCCATAAGCTGATGCACGCAATAAAGCACGAAGCTGTGTCCGGAAAATCTGTTCATTTTGCAGTGAGAGTCTAATGGCACGCACACCCAAGAATGGGTTCATTTCTTCTGGTAAATCCCAATAATCAAGGTGCTTGTCACCACCAATATCCATGGTTCTGATAATTACCTGCTTACCATGCATACCTTCAATGACTTCTTTATAGGCTTCAAATTGCTCATCCTCAGTTGGGAAGTCCTTTGAATCCATATATAAGAATTCGGTTCTGTAAAGACCAACAGCTTCAGCACCATTATCGTTTACACCCTTCATGTCATTTGGTGTACCAATATTAGCAGCAATTGTAAACTTTTTACCGTCTGCAGTAACTGAAGGCTCGTTCTTTAATTTTTCCCACTCAGCTTTTTGTTGCAAAAAGTCAGAACTCTTCTGTTTATATTCAGCAACTTGACTGTCAGTAGGCTTAACAACTACATCACCGCTTAGACCGTCAACAGCAATCGTGTCGCCGTTTTCAACATCCTTGGTAATTGAATCAGTACCTACAACTGCTGGCAATTCAAGTGAACGTGCCATAATAGCAGAATGCGCAGTTCTTCCACCGATATCAGTAACAAAACCCTTAACAAATTTTTTGTTAAGTTGGGCAGTGTCACTAGGAGTTAAGTCATGAGCAACCACAATCACTTCGTGATCAATTGAAGCTGGGTTTGGTAATTCCTTGCCCAACAAGTGAGCCATAATTCTCTTAGAAACATCACGCACATCAGCAGCACGCTGCTGCATATAAGTGTTATCAGTCATTCCTTCAAAAATACTGATAAACTTTTGGGCAGTTTCGTCAAGTGCAGCTTCACTGTTAACTTTTTGCTCCTTGATTTCGTTTTCAATGGCACCAGTAAATTCAGGATCGTTCAAGATCATAAGGTGAGCTTCAAAGACTTGAGCTTCGTCTTCACCTAAACTCTTCTTTGCACTATCACGAATTTTTTCAACTTCAGCAGTCGATACTGAAATTGCCTTCTTATAGCGTGCTAATTCACTTTCAACGTCGTTAACAGTGGATTTTGAAAATGAAAGATCAGGTTCAACCAAGAGATAAGCTGGTGCTACAGCAATACCATCACTAGCAGCAATTCCTTTTAATGTCTTGGTCATTATTCAGCTAAGCCCTCTTTTTTCATAGTCTCTGAAATAGCGTTAATTGCATCTTTTTCGTCGTCACCATTAGCACTGATAGTAACATCAGCATTTTTGCCAACACCAAGTGACATAACGCCCATAATTGACTTTAAATTAACTGACTTGCCATTGTACTCCAAATTGATATCTGAACCAAATTTAGAAGCAGCTTGTACTAGCAATGTAGCTGGACGAGCATGAATACCTGTTTCTGCAACAACATGAAAATCGCGTTTTTCCATTATATATATCTCCTTTGAATTCAAAAAATCAAACCGGTAATAAATACCTATTCGCCTACTTAGACTATCATTTTTTTGTGAATTAGACAACATAAATGTAACAGTTTACATCATTAAACTTCAGATTTTGATTTTGAATAAATTATTTTACCACCTCGCAATGCTTTCCCTGTAATATTTTGCCTTTTTTCAAAAGACCTCAATGCTGCTTGAAATTCAAAAGCATTTTTTGGCTCAACTTCATAGTGATCGAGTTCGCCATTCGCTAATTGCACCAGAATTTTTTGAAAATCCAAAATTATCACCACTTTTTAGTCAATCTTGTTTATGCAATCATCTGATATTGCACCCATATTTTATCATATAAGCGTTACTTACAAATAATAAGATTCAGGTTTTAGCACTTGATTATTGCGAGTGCTAATTATATAATTTAGTAAACTGATATGAAAGGCGGTAATACAATTGCTTTGTCAAAACTGTCAAAAACGACCAGCTTCCATTCATCTTTTTGCAAAGGTTAACGGACAAAGTCGTGAAATTAATTTGTGTGGACAATGTTATCAACAACTTAAACAACAAGGAAATATTAATATGAACAATGATAATAACGACTTCTTTGGTGATTTCAGCGACCTGTTTAATTACAACGGCAATGCGGGAAATCCAGGTGACCCCAGGATGGGCAATGGGAATCCAGGAAACGTCAATAACGGCAACAATGGTGCCGGGGGCGGACGCTCACTGCTTGATCAGTATGGAACCGATCTAACCGCTCTAGCAAGAAAAGGGAAAATTGACCCAGTTATTGGCCGCGATAAAGAAATTGCTCGTGTCATTGAAATTCTAAATCGCAGAACAAAGAACAACCCTGTTCTAATTGGTGAAGCCGGTGTTGGTAAAACAGCTGTAGTCGAAGGCTTGGCCCAGCAGATTGTCGATGGCTCGGTACCTGCCAAGCTGCAAGATAAAAGAATAATATCACTAAATGTAGTTTCTTTAGTTCAAGGTACAGGTATTCGTGGTCAATTTGAACAACGAATGCAGCAATTACTTAAAGAAGTACAAGGCCATGATGATATCATCCTCTTTATCGATGAAATTCACGAAATCGTTGGTGCAGGCAATGCCGAAGGTGGAATGGATGCAGGCAACATTATTAAACCCGCTCTTGCTCGTGGTGACCTGCAACTCGTTGGTGCTACCACATTAAAAGAATACCGGGAAATTGAAAAAGACTCTGCTCTGGCAAGAAGATTCCAGCCCGTTGATGTTAAAGAACCTTCTGTTGCAGAAACAATCCGTATTTTAAAGGGTATTCAAAAGCGCTACGAAGATTATCACCATGTTCATTATACTGATGATGCTATCAAGGCAGCAGCAGAATTATCTGAGCGCTACATTCAAGACCGCTTTTTACCTGATAAAGCCATTGACTTGTTAGATGAAGCAGGTTCAAGAATGAACCTGACAATTCCTTATGTCGACAAGGAAAAAATGAAGGAACGAATTGATGCGGCTCAGAAATTAAAACAAGAATCCCTCAAAAATGAAGATTATGAAAAAGCTGCATACTACCGTGACCAAATCGAAAAATATAACAAGATGAAGGATCAAAAGGTTGATCCGGACAAATCTCCTATTATTACCAGCAAGATCATGAACAAGATTGTTGAAGAAAAAACCGGCATCCCTGTTGGTGATTTACAAAAGCAAGAAGAAAACCAGTTACAAAACTTGGCACCAAATCTTAAAGCGCATGTTATCGGTCAAGACAAAGCCGTTGACAAGTTGGCACGGGCAATTCGCCGGAATCGGATCGGTTTTAACAAATCTGGTAGACCAATCGGCTCCTTCCTCTTTGTAGGACCTACTGGTGTAGGTAAAACCGAATTAGCTAAACAACTGGCTCGGCAAATGTTTGGTTCAGAAAATGCCTTAATTCGCTTCGATATGTCAGAATATATGGAATCATATTCTGTTTCCAAGTTAATTGGTTCAGCACCTGGTTACGTCGGTTATGAAGAAGCCGGACAACTAACAGAACGAGTAAGACGTCATCCATACAGTTTGATTTTACTTGACGAAATTGAAAAAGCTGATCCAGCTGTTATGAATCTTTTCTTACAGATTTTAGATGATGGCCGCTTAACTGATTCTCAAGGTAGAACTGTATCATTCAAGGATACGATTATCATCATGACCTCTAATGCTGGTCAAGGCATTAAGAACACCAGTGTTGGTTTCACTGCTGAAAATTCTGCAGATCAACCAGATTCCGCCAGAAGTTCAATGAGTCAATTCTTTAAGCCAGAGTTTTTAAACCGGTTGGATGATGTGATTGAATTCAACGAACTGACTAAGGATGACTTAATAAAAATTGTTAATTTAATGCTTGACGATGTAAACAGCATGGTTAAAAACCAAGGAATGCAAATTAACGTTACCGAGGATGCTAAAAAGAAATTAGTTGATGAAGGATATAGTCCAGATATGGGCGCAAGACCATTGCGTAGAACCATTCAGGAAGAAATTGAAGATAAAGTTGCTGACTATAAACTTGATCATCCTGCAGTAAAGAATTTGCTGGCAAGTGTTTCTGAAGATAAGATTGTTATCAGTGAAGATGAGAACACTATTAATTCTGCAACTGACACAACTAATATTTAAAGACGTCATTTTTAAGCATGATTATTGCAAAATATAATAATCATGCTTTTTATTAAAGAAAAAAGTTTAGTTTAGTTGTATACTTAAATTAAAAAAAGAACTACTAGAAGAAACGGGTGAAATCCATGCATTTAATAGATGTAACCAATAGTTATAAGGACCTAGTTCACAGTCAACTAAATACGACCAACGTAAATTATGTCAAAGTTTACTCTCTAGGCAATACCTCCGTTATCTACACCGAAAGTGATAAAGCAATCGGAATTGTCTTGGAAAATCACAATCGTCGTGTTCGTAAAGATGAAACGGACTTTGTTATTAAGCGACTTGTTAAAGAAAAAAATCCTTCATATATGTTGACATTTGATAAAAGTCAGCATGTAATTGAAATCCATATTGACAAATAAAAAAACTGGCTTAAAGCCAGTTTTTTGTTTACAGTTTACAGTTTTTCAGTCAGTTTAACATCTGGATATTTATCCTTGAAAAAACGCTCTGCAAATTGATTTTCAAACAAGAATAGCGGTTGGCCGTAACGGTCTTTTACTAGTAAATTTCGACTGTTAGCCATAGCCGGATCTAGCTGCTCAGGGTCAATCCAGCGTGCTACTCTGTGACCAATATTAGTCATTTCAACATCAGAATTATATTCATTTTTCATTCTGAATTTAAAGACCTCAAATTGCAGTTGCCCAACAGCACCCAAGATATACTCATCAGTCTGATAATTCTGGTATAACTGAATTGCACCTTCTTGAACTAATTGAACCATACCTTTATGAAATGATTTCTGTTTCATTACGTTCTTAGCAGTAACTCGCACAAAGAGTTCAGGAGTAAATTCTGGCAGTGGCGGATAAACCACTTTATGTTTGCCAGCATAAATACTGTCACCTATTTGGAAATTGCCAGTATCATACAAACCAACAATATCTCCTGCTACCGCATCTGAAACCTGCATTCTCTCACTAGACATAAATTCAGTAGCATTATTGAGACGAATTGGTTTACCAGTGCGAGCCAAAGTTACATCCAGTCCCTTTTTAAACTCGCCGCTGCCAATACGCACAAAGGCAATCCGATCACGGTGGTGTGGATTCATATTAGCTTGAATTTTAAACACAAAACCGGAAAATTCCTCATTATCAGGAGCTAAGTCTTCAGTGTCGTTAACTTTATGACCAGCTGGTGCAGGAGCCATTTTAACAAAACTCTGCAAAAAAGTTTCAACCCCAAAATTAGTTAAAGCGGAGCCAAAGAATACTGGTGTCTGATCGCCTTGAGCAATTTTTTGTAAGTCAAATTGATTTCCAGCTTCTTTAATTAAGTCAATTTCTCCTAATGTATCTTGAAATTGGGGATTCTGACTAAATGGTTCACTAGCCGGCAATTTACCGTCTTTATCTAGAGGCAAAAAGCGATCAGGACCATCCTTGCGATACATTTCAACCTGATTATGAGCAATATCATATAATCCCTGTAAAGTTTGACCTGAACCAATTGGCCAATTCATAGACACACCTTCGATGCCAAGTAAGTCTTCCAGTTCAGCAATCAAATCAAGTGGCGGTCTACCATCACGGTCCAATTTATTCATAAAGGTAAAGATAGGAATGCCTCTTTGCTTCACGACCTTAAATAATTTTTTGGTTTGCGGTTCAATACCTTTAGCTGAGTCAATCACCATGACTGCTGAGTCAACCGCCATTAAAGTCCGATAGGTATCTTCCGAAAAATCTTCGTGTCCCGGGGTATCAAGAATGTTTATTCTTTTTCCCTGATATTCAAATTGCATGACGGAGCTGGTAACCGAGATACCACGTTGCTTTTCAATTTCCATCCAGTCACTAGTAGCATAATGACCACTTTTGCGGGCTTTAACTGTCCCCGCGCTGCGAATTACACCACCAAAAAGAAGCATTTGCTCCGTAATCGTAGTTTTCCCGGCATCAGGGTGCGATATGATAGCAAATGTTCTTCTCTTATTTACTTTATTCAACAGTTCGTTACTCATTAAGTATTTTGTTCTTCCTTCTTCTTAGGTTTTTCTTCTGGCACAGTCAACAAAACCGTCATTAATCTGGAACGCATCATTCTTCTAGTAGTCAATACCATGCCATTATCCAATTTGACAGATAACTTTTCACCTTTTGCCGGTATTATGCCTAACTTTGTAATCATATAGCCGGCAATAGTGTCAACATCTTCCATTTCCAGATCGGTGCCGAATTGCTCGTTAAATTCATCAAGAGGCATTTTACCATATATCACATATTTGTTAGGGGCAATTTGGTGAACCAAAACTTCCGTCTGATCCACTTCATCATCAATATTACCCACTATTTCCTCAATTATATCCTCAATGGTTGCAAGCCCGACAACTCCACCATATTCATCCGTTAAAATAGCCAATTGCTGCTGAGTTTGTTGCATCTCTACTAAAAGTTCTCTGAGCTCCGTTGTTTCCGGTGCAAAAAGTGGCGGATTCATGACATCATCATAAGTAATATTATCAAAGCCTTTTTCCCATGCCTTACGCAAGACAGTTCGAATATGAATAATACCTACTATTTTGTCTTTATCACGTCGATAAACCGGTATTCTGGAATATGGTTCACGCAGTATTTCTTTAAGATGGTCCTGCAAACTTTCCTGGCAATCTACCATAAAAGCATCAATTCGCGGCACCATTACTTCACGTACCATCCGTCCCTGAAAATCCAAAACTGCATTTAACATTGTAAATTCATTGTCACTAAGCTTTTTCTGCTGATGTAAATCTTCAATTTCTGTAATTAAGTGCTCTCTTGTTTCTTCATCATTTGTAGGGGAAAATTTATTTTTGAAACGCTCAAATAAATTCCCCTTGTCGGGGTCGCTAGCCATTTTTGTGCTCTCTTTCTTAAAATAACATATTAAATACCAACATTATATCATGTACGCACACAATATGTTAGAATAGCACGTAAGAAATGAGGTTACCCCATGAAAAAAAGTCATGTCATACTTGTTTTTACATTCTTACTGTTAATTCCTTATCTGTGTAGTCTGACCATTATTGGTATTGGCTATGATGCTCTTGTCTTGCATTCAGCTGATCTTTTCCGGACCACCATTGGCGCTATAGTTGGTGCTTTAATTATGTCTGCCATCAAAGCTACAATTCAAAGACCAGTAGATTTATTAGCGGTTGAAATAGACGATGGTTTATTAAAGCAGTTATTACGCTTTTTCAGTATTAGAAGACGCTATTTTTTACAAATTGCTAATGTCATCTTAGACTTTATTCTTTGTTTTGCTGCCACTTTTGTGGTGCGTGAATTTCTAACCCTTGATCAAATTGTGGGTAAATCTGTTGGAATTGTGATGCTGATTATGCTTTTATCAACTTGTCTTGGTGCATATGTTGAATACGACAACTTATCAATTGACCCTAAACAACATTAATTATTTAATGACTGTCCTCAAGATATAATTCTTGGGTCAGTTTTTTTGTGGCAAAATTTAAAGTTTGCACAACGTAAGGAGTTAAACTATCACCAGGATTTTGGTAAATTTTAATCCCTTCGGCAGCAACTGCAGCTAAAAACTGCGATATAACCATATTTAATGGCTGACTAAAAAAGGAAATATTTTGATTGTCTTTTTCTGTAATTGCCACTTGGGCTTCAGGCAAAACAAATTTCATTAAGCCTTTTGGAACTTCAACCTCGTTGGGTGCAATTACGCCATACCAATACATAAAATTTTCAGGTCCAAAAACAACCATATTGCTACGAGTATTAGTTAAATCATTCTTAGCGATAAAATCCTGAAAAACCTGATTCTGCTCCATTTCCATATTTGATTGATTAAAGGTTTTCTGTTCGTCCATCAATTGATCGGGAAAAGGACGACCAACAAAAGTTACTTTTTTCTGTAGTTTTTTCATAATTTCTCCTAATATTCAGCTAATTCAGCTAAAGGAATAATTTCACCCGCTAGAAAAGCATCAATTTCATTACTGGCAAATCCGTGTGTAAATAAGTAATTGCGTATTTTTTGCTGTCTCTCATTTTCTGGCAAACGGCGAAACCGCTTATAGGCTTTGATCCCTTGCTTTTTTAATGCTGCGATTTGATCTTCATCATTTTGCGGTATATCAATTTGAGCAATTATTGTACTAGCAAGCGCGCTGGAAAAGCCATGACTCAATAATTTACTGGTCATTTTCCGTTCTAGTTCGCGCCGTGCCAATTTGCCCACTTTACTTTTCATTGACTTAAGCACTCTCTTACCTGCATCCAGCCAGTCAGCATCAGCTATTTCCATTAGCGCATTAGCAATTATTTCAGGATCAATTCCTTTTTGTCTCAACTTATTGCTGACACTAACTGGTCCATCAGTACCAATCCGCAAGTTTTGTGCGATCACTAATTGCGTGTACTTAGCATCATCTAAAAACCCCATTTCTGTCAGTTGACTGACAGCAGCCTGTGCAGAGTCATTATCAATGCCATGTTTATTAAGATATTGTAAAACTTCATAAACAGTTCTAGGTTCATAACTTAAATAATTAGATGCAATATTGGTAGCCTTGGCGTCTTGATCAAATTGCTTAATTTCAGCAATTTGTTCTTCAGTCAGTTCTTGCCCCTTTAAAAGCATAAATTCAGCCACAGTTTGCTCAGTAGCGGAGAAAGAATACTTACCATCTAAAAAAATATTAAATCGTCCGGGTCTTTTTTGACTGCTTACTTTAGTAATAATTGGCATCACAATTTCACCTTTCTAGTGCTTAACTCCATGCTAGCAAATTTTGTTTAATCTTGCTAAATACTTTTTTCAGGGAGTACAATAAATTGTTAACATTTACTATTTTATTGTAGAAAGAAAACTATGTACAAGAAATTTAATCAAAATAAACCAAAAGATAAGGATATTATTATTACAATCAAAAGACTGGGCATTAATGGTGAAGGAATCGGCTATTACCGCAAAAAAATCATTTTTATTCCGGGTGCCTTGCCCGCAGAAGTGGTCGTTGCCAAGATCATCAAAGAATATCCCCGTTACATTGATGCGGAACTGGTCCGCATTAAAGAAAAAAGTCCAAACAGAGTATCATTTCCGGCTAAAGTCAATCCGGCAATAGGTGGGCTGGAACTTGCTCATTTAGCTTATCCCAAGCAGCTTGAATTTAAACGAGACAACGTCCTTGAAGCTTTGAAAAAATTTCATCCCCGGGGATACAGTAAGTATAAAGTTAAAAAAACCATTCCGGCTCCAGAAGAATGGCATTATCGTAATAAAGCGCAATACCAAATTGAACAATCTCATGGTCAAATCAGTTTGGGTCTTTTTGCCCCTAACTCGCATGAATTGTTTGATTTACCAGTTATGCCAACGCAAAGCCAGGCCACCCAGGATACTGAACGCAAAATCAAAAGCTTAGTAGAAAAAATGCACGTTAAAATTGCCGACCCCTACCGCCATTTTGATGGTCTAAAAACAATTGTGGTGCGTCAAGCATATGCTACTCATGAAATACAGGTAACTTTAATTACTGTTGGTCGCAACATTAAAAATTTAGGTCAACTTGCAGAACAAGTTTTGCACCTGCCTGACGTAGTTAGTGTCTATCAAAATGAAACTGACTGGCGCAACCCCCAGGTATGGGGTAACAAAACAGTTAAATTGGCAGGAAAAAATCAGATAACTGATGAAATTTTGGGCAAAAAGTTTGCCTTGTCACCGCGAGCATTTTTCCAATTAAACCCGGTTCAAACTATTACGTTATACTCAAAAGCATTAAAATTTTTAGATTTGACACCAACTGAAACTTTAATAGATGCATATAGCGGCGTGGGTACACTCGGAATCTTAGCTGCTGATCAGGTTAAACAGGTTATTGGCATTGAAACTATCCCCGAAGCAGTCGATGATGCTAATCATAACGTAGAATTGAATCATATTAAAAATGCTAATTACATTCAGGGAAGCGTAGAAAAAATTTTACCGGAATTAGTTCAAAATGGTATGCCAATTGATGCTTTGATTGTTGACCCACCACGCACGGGACTGGCAAAAAGCTTGATCAAAACCATCCTAAGCGTGAAGCCTAAAACTTTTGTATACATTTCTTGCAACCCCTCCACTCTGGCACAAGACTTAGTTCTTTTGAGCGAAGCATATAATGTCAGACTAATTGAAAATGTAGATATGTTACCGCAAACGCCAAGATGTGAATGCGTTGTCAAATTAACTTTACGGTAAAAAATAGTTGTCACTTGCTGTGACAACTATTTTTTGTGGGTCAGGTGTAGATTAAAAACTTTTCAGTTTAAATGAAAAATTTCACAGATATAAACATACAAAAATCGAATTTTTTCGCGATAAACTTGTTTTTAAAGATTCAATAACAAACATATTATGGAGATAGAAATTTTGTCAACCTTAACCACAATTTTATAATATCAGACTTATGTAAGCGCTAGCAAATATAATGCACGGCCTACCTGACATATTTAGCTAAAAATGCTGCAACCCGTCTTTTATATTCTTGGCGATGTTTTGAAAAAGACTGGGCATGTTTAGCTTTAGGAGCAACCCATATTTCCTTTGGCCCTCTGGTAGCCTTATAATTAGGGTAGACCATCTTGGTCGGGACAAAATTGTCTTGACTGCCATGAATGAAGAGCATTGGCCTGTGATTTTTATGTAATTGCTGCACGCTGGACGCATTACCCATAAAATAGCCAACTTTGATCTTATTAATGCCGCTCAGAATTTCAACTAAAGGAAAGCGCGGAAAAGCGGGCATATTGTACAGAACCCCTGCTTCGTGTTCGATTTCGTCTTTAACACTGGTGTAACCGCAATCTTCAACAAACGCTTTAACTTGCTGAGGCAATTTCAGTCCGCTAGTCATCATGGCAGTAGCTGCACCCATACTCAAGCCATAAACCACAATTTGCTGCTGATTACCTTTTGTCTGTAATAAGTATGAAATCCACTTTTTCACATCGTTTTTTTCCGGCCAGCCATAGCCAATATAATGTCCTTCACTATGACCTTGTGCTCTTGGATCTGGAGTTAGAGTATTGTAGCCTAATTCGTGAAACAAGGCATCATATTCTCCCATGTCTTCTTTAGTATCCATGTATCCTGGTAAGACTATGGCAGTTTTGTGTGAATTTTTATAAGGAATGAAGTTTGCTTCTAATTTAAACTTTTCATCAGCTGATTCAATGTGCCATTTTTGTTTAGCTGCAGCTTTAAACCACTTTTTTTCATGGTAAAGGGGATCAGTCTTTTTGAGAACCTTACTTGAAGAGCTTAAAAAACTCTTTTTGCCAGGAACACAAGCCACTCTAAAGAAATAGTAACCTGCCCCGGTAAATATTAAAAATACTAATAAAATAATAATAATTGATGAAAGCCACAACTTTTTATGCTTTAATTTTTTCAATTAGTTAAGCCATCCTCACTAAAAATAATATCTTATAGTATAACATTTTTAATTTGTATAGGAAAAATAAAAAATGAGATTAACAGATTTTTTGCAATTAACTAATGACTTAAACAATCAAACCAGCTTCTATTTAACTATTGCTCAAAGAAATGTTCCGTTGGCAAAAGTAAAGATTACTAGTACGGCTTGCCTATTTTTTCCCGGCAAAAAGCCCTTAACAAAAAGCAAATTCAGCAGCTTAGTAAAAAATATTCATGGTCGCAGTATTCCAATATATATTAGTTATCAAAAAGAAAAAATTGCCGTTTACGGTATTCAAATTTTACCTGACCAAAATGCAGTCAGATTAACCTAAAAAATGCTGCTTTTAGCAGCATTTTTATTTGTTTAGTTATTTTTTGCGATATTGACGAATGTGATTTTCAGTACCTGCGAAATACCAAGTACCACTCTGTTCATCACTTTCAAGTGTTAAACCATCTTGCGGGTTTTTTAAAGCTTGATTGAAGATTTGTTCATATTCCGGAATAGTTAACTTTTGTCTGCGTGCAATCAGTTCTTGATCTGCTGCTTGGTTTATTGCTTTTTCGTAGTTCTTAACTATTTGACCAGAATAAAATTCTCCCATAGCACCTGAACCATATGAAAACAAACCCACCTTTGCATTCGCGGGCAACTGAGCATTTTCCAACAAGCTCAAAAGGCTTAAGTATAAAGATGCAGTATAAATATTACCAATTGCTTTACTATAACAAGCACTTGCAGCAAAGTTATCTGCTAGACGCTTTTTAGTTCCGTCATCTTGCTTCTCAATTGCCAATTGGTTAGCCTTAAAGCCCATTTTCACAAATGGTAAATGATAAAGAAGAGCAGTGAAATCGCTGGCTTTTAACCCCGTTTGCTTCTGATAGTCCGTAAATGTATGCCTGAAAAAGTCGAGGTAAACATCTTTAGAATATTTACCATCAACCAGGGCAACTGCAGAATCGTTGGGACGCCAAAAATCATTAATATCTGCGCTATAAGCGCTGTGACCAGCACTTAAAGTCATTATTTGCGGGTCAGCCTTAACAAGCACACTGATACTTCCGGCACCCTGAGTTACTTCCCCACCGGTATTAATACCATAACGAGCAATATCAGCTCCAATCACAATTGCGCTGTGATTGGGATGCAAAAGCACATAATCACGAGCTATCATAATTCCGGCGGTCATGCCAAAACATGCTTCTTTTACTTCGAAAGTTCTCACATTTGGTGGTAGGTTTAATGCGGTTTTGATGAAAAGTGAAGCAGATTTGGATTGATCAACTCCGCTTTCTGTTCCCACTATTAATAAACCAACATTTTCCCTTGCAATATGATCCAAATACCTTAATGTCGCGTTAATTCCCATTGATACCGCATCCTGGGTTTGATCAGCTACACTCATTTTTTGCTGTCCTATTCCAATCAGAAATTTATTCGGATCTTCATTACGAGCATGGGCTAAATCTACCATATCAACATATTTATTAGGCGTATAAAAACCAATTTGATCAATTCCGACTTGCATTGTTTTCCTTTCTAATTTCCTTTAAAAATTCTTGTGCCGCTGTTTGACTATAAAGATTGCTTTTAATTAACATCTGCAATACTTTTTTCTTTTCAGAAGAAGTGGCCTTCAAATTAGCAACAATATTTCTGGCTTGCAACTTCATGTGTCCTTTTTGAATTCCCGAAGTAGCAATCGCCAATAAGGCTGCCAGATTGTTAGCCAATCCAATCGCAGCAATGATGTTCGCTAATTCCTGACTAGTAATTTTTTCCCCTAATATCCGATAGTTTTGCGTAACATCTTTTCTGGATTTAATGGAGCCACCTACAACACCAAGCGGTAAAGGTAGGCTCAGCCTTCCCAGCAATTTTTTATCTTGCACAAACCATTCACTAAGACTGGTATACGAACCACTTTTTACCGCCCAAACGCCGCAGGCAGCTTCAACCGCGCGAGTATCATTACCGCTAGCAAGCAATACTGCCTCAACGCCATTCATAATACCTTTGTTATTTGTGACGGCCCTCATAGGATCAGTTTGACCAATTCTACTTAGTAACGCAATTTTTTGTGCAGTTGCTATTCCACCAATTACTTCTACTGGTATTTCTGCTTCTACCTTAGTTATTTGACTGGGATAGTTAGATAAAATAGCAAATAATTTTTGCTTAATACCCGAAAAGACAGCTAATTGCTCAGCCATATACTCTAAAATAGAATTCACCCTATTGGCGCCCATTGACTCGGCTGGATCAACCAGAACCTTCAGAAAAACTAAGTCTTTTTCTTGTTCTGCGGTAATAGTTTTTACACCACCGCCATGCCTAACTAAACTAGCATATTCATTATTTGCCTGTTTGATTAATTCAGGAAAAAAAGCTTGTAATTTAGCTATTTTAAAATCAGCAGCAGCTTGTAAAACGATTTGCCCCCATATGCCATTGCGTTGACTAACAGCAGTAAAACCGCCAGCTTCCGTCACAATCTTCGCGCCATGATTAGCTGCTGCAACTACCGACGGCTCTTCCGTAGATAGTGGCACTTGATACTTGTGACCATTCACCAACACATTCTGCACTAAACCAACTGGTAATCGCAATTGTCCTATGACATTTTCACTTAATAAATCAAGTTCACGCAAAACCTGCTCATCAATTTCATCTAATTCAATACCGCGCTGACGCAGTAAGGCCCTTCTTTTTGCAGGTGTTAATTCATAAAATTTCATTTAAATTCTCTCAATTTCACATGCAATTGCCTGACCCCCGCCAATACAAAGAGTAACCAACGCTTTTTGACCATTAATATGATTCATAATATTAATCGCTGTGCCGACCAGTCGAGTCCCTGTAGCTGCTAGAGGGTGGCCTAAAGCAATGGCACCACCAAAAATATTTAACTTTGCTGGTGGAATCTGTAATTTCTGCGCTAAAACCACACTGGGCGCAGCAAAAGCTTCATTAACTTCAATCACATCATAATCATTAATTGTTTTGTTGGTTTTTTGCAATAGCTTTGCCACAGCATAGGATGGTGCTATGCCCATATATGCGGGATCATTTCCTGATTCGGCAAAGGCACCAAGCCGAGCCAGAGGCTGTAAATTCAGCTCCGCTACTTTTTCTGCTGTTGCTAAAATAACCATGCTGGCGCCGTCACTTAGAGGAGAAGAATTACCGGCAGTAACGTTACCATCTTTTTTAAAGACCGGCTTTAGTTTACTAAGCGCTGCTAAATTGGTGTCGGGACGAATATTTTCATCTTGGCCAACAGTCTTGCCGTTAATTTCAACGTTAATCATTTCATCTTTGAAAAAATCCTGTTGGACAATTTCAGCAGCCTTATGGTGTGAAGCCACACTGTACTCATCCATTTCAGCGCGGGTTACACCGTATTTTTCTGCCACATTTTCAGCTGTAAGTCCCATATGTGAGCTTGAAAAAGCATCTGTCAGTCCATTCTGCAGCATTTCACTTTCAAATTTGGGCTTTTCTTTGCTTGCCGTCAGGTAAATTGCATTAGACATGCTCTCTGCACCACCAACGGCGACCAGACCGAAATCACCCATTTCCATCTGTCCTTGAGCTAACCGCAAAGCTTTCAAACTCGAGCCACAAACTTCATTAATTGTGACACTGCTGCTTTGCGGACTCATACCGGTATTCAAGGCAACTTGGCGAGCCATGTTTTGTCCTAAACTTGCGCCTAAAACGTTGCCCATAAACAGTGCTTCAAGATTTTCCGCATTTAAATTAATGCTTTTCAAGGTTTCCCTTAATACAATTTCACCTAGATCGATCGCACTTTTTTCCGCCCATAAGCCATGATAACGACCAAAAGGTGTTCTTTTAGCTGCAACAATATATATCTCTTTCATTTTATCTATCCTCCAGCAAAAAGTTCCAAGCAGCATGATACAAAAATTTTCTACCCGAAGACAGTGATTAGCCCGACATTAAGAAAAATTTTATATAAAAAAAACCATTTATTAATGGCTTTTATAATTATTAAAAATGTTAATTGGCTATTTTGTTGATTGTTCTGCCAATTTTTTACCTAAGTTAATAATATATTTACGCAGAGCGTCTTTAGTTTCGGGATGTTTTAGACCGTAAATAATCGAAGTTTCAAGGTAACTTAACTTATTACCAACATCGTAACGATCGCCGTTAAAAACATGGGCAAGTACGCTTTGAGTTTTATTCATCGTGTTAATAGCATCTGTTAATTGGATTTCACCACTCTTATCAGGCTTTTGCTCCGCCAGAATTGGAAAAATTTCTGGAGTTAAAAGATAGCGGCCAATAATTGCATAATCACTTGGTGCCTGATCAATTGCCGGCTTTTCTACAAAAGACTTAACATTAATCAAGCCAGGCTTAATCTCAGTATCCGGCTCTATTATGCCATATTTATAAACCTCTTTATGAGGCACTGGCATAACAGCAATTGTAGAAGCACTAGTTTCATTATAGCGATCAATCAGTTGCTTAGTTAAGGGCACTTTATCCATCATCAAGTCATCACCGAGCATTACCACAAATGGTTCATTCCCCACAAAACTGCGGCCACGAGCAATTGCGTCACCTAAGCCAGCAGGATAAGGCTGACGCGTGTAGTAAATGTTAATACCCAAGTGTGTAATTTCTTGCGACATTTTGAGCAGGCCTGTTTTACCCTTTTCCTGTAAATTCTGTTCAAGTTCAGGATTTGAATCAAAATGATCTTCAATAGGCCGCTTATTTTTACCAGTGACAATCAAGATATCCTCAATACCAGACTTTTTGGCTTCTTCAACAATGAATTGGATTGTAGGTTTGTCTACGATAGGCAACATTTCCTTAGGCATTGCCTTAGTTACCGGCATAAACCTCGTACCAAGGCCTGCTGCGGGAATAATTGCTTTTCTAACTTTCATACCTTTTACACTTTCTATAAAACATAAAACTAATATACCAAAATAAAGCCCATTGTGCCAATTTTTACCGATTGCGCTTTCTTTGAATATATTCTGCCAAGTGCCCTACTGAGTAATGCACCTCGCCGTATTTTATGGTCGCAATTGCAGCATTAACACAAGTCCCCAGTAAAAAGAGAATTGATGAAATATTCAGCCACAACATGAAAATGATAAATGTACCAATAATACCGTAGTTTTCCCAGCTGATACGAAAATGATGCAGATAAAAGCTAAAAAGCCAAGACAATACAATCCAGCCCAATAATGTAGTAAAAACCCCAGGCCAAATAACCTTTTTCTTCAATCTAATATTAGGTAAAAAAGAATTCAGATAATACAAAGAACCAATCATGGTAATAATTATGACCGGATAGCGGTAACTGAATATTTTTTCAATTTCACCAACAGAAAAAGAAAATATTGGTCGTAAAAATTCTAAAACTTGTTGACCAAAAATAAGCGTTAAATTGAGTAGCGCAAAAACAATAATCATTATATTGGTTAACATAATGGTAATCGAACGTGTCCAGACGGTGATCTGCCATTTTTGCTTTAATTCAACAGCGCGTACGCCATATATTCGGTTCATACCGATTCTAATAGCGTTTACCAAAGAAGACACGGACCATAACGCCAAGATAATACCAAATGAAATGTACCCGGTTGATTTGCTTTTTAGCAATGAGTTAATTATCGGCATGATAAATTTAGCAATTTTATCCGGAAAAATTAACTTTAAGTAGCTGGCTATGGGATTAGTATCAATATGAAATAAAGGCAAAATATTTCCGATAATGATTATAAAAGGAAATATGGAAAACAAAATATAGTATGCAATCGCTATCGCACTGGTTAAAACTTCTCCCTGAGAAAATTTCACAGAGACAGTTTTATAAAATAAAAAAGAGCGTTTCCTGATTGCCTCAGCTTTTTTACCCATGCACTTTAATCATCCATTTCATCAAAATGTGGTAAATATTTTTCGTAGCCGTCATAGGGCTTTTGTAAAGTCAAAATCTTAGGACCATCTTTTGTAATGGCAAATGTATGCTCAAACTGTGCTGACTTTGAGCCATCAGGAGTAGCATAAAATACCCAATCGTCCTTTGGATCCGGGACACTTTTTTCAATAATGCGCCAGTCTCCACCGGCTTCGACCATTGGCTCACAGGTAATAGTCATCCCTTCACGCAGACGCAAACCATGACCGGCCTTACCCCAATGTGGTACTTCCGGATCTTCGTGAATGCTTGGTTGAATACCATGACCTACCAATTCTTTAACATCACCATAATGATGCTCATCTTCTACAAAATGCTGAATAGCTGCTCCGATATCTCCAATTCTGTTTCCTAAGACTGCTTGATCGATACCCAAATACATAGCCTTTTTAGTAGTTTCCATTAAATCCTGATCTGCTTGAGAAATTTTGCCGA
Organism: Lactobacillus sp. ESL0260; assembly: GCF_003692935.1. Lineage (NCBI taxonomy): Bacteria > Bacillati > Bacillota > Bacilli > Lactobacillales > Lactobacillaceae > Lactobacillus > Lactobacillus sp. ESL0260. The sequence goes on along the minus strand of NZ_REHO01000007.1, from coordinate 92,638 downwards.
CTGGATAAGTCGTGCAAGAATCTGTTTCAAAGCCGTTTAAATTGCAGGTAACATCAACCTTGACCAAGTCGCCCTCTTTTAAAATGGTGTCCTTACGCGGAGTAGCATGGGCAATCTGATCATTAACGGAAATACACGTACCGTATTTGTAGCCCTCAAATCCCTGCTCTGACAAGCGACCACCACGGCTTTTGACAAAATCCTGACAAAATTCTTCAATTACCCAGGTAGTAATTCCAGGTTTAATCACATCCCGCAGGCCTTCAAACATTGAAGCTAATAGTCGGCCTGAAGCTTGCATACCCTTTAGTTCTCTAACAGATTTAATCGTAATCAAATTTAAATTCCCCTCTGTAAAATGATATTTGATTACATTATAGCGTTTTTTAAAACTTTACTAAAGAATTTCATTAAATGCACAAAATTAGGTATAATGTTTTGGTAAATCAGTTTTGTGTGAAAGGTTTGAGCAAAATGAAGGCTAGAATTGTCTATGCAAGTATGACAGGTAATGATGCTGATATGGCAGATATACTGGAAGAAGATCTCCAAGATTATGGTTTTGAGGTTGAAAGCAGCGAAGCCGAATTTACCGATGCGAGTGACTATTTGGCGGCTGATTTGTGTATTTTTATCACCTATACTTATGGTGAAGGCACCATGACTGACGAAATTGCTGATTTTTACGACCAATTGAAAGACATAGATTTATCTGGAAAATATTTTGCGGTGATGGGAAGCGGAGATAAAGTATATACTGGTCATTTTTGTGAAAATGTTTTTGACTTTGAAAAAATATTTAAGCAGGTGGGTGCTAAAGAAGTTACTAAGCCTGTAACAATTGAAAATGCCCCAGACGATGATGCTATCGCCGCAATCGATAATGCAGCTAAGGAAATGGCTGATAGACTAAATGGCTAAGAACAAAAAATTGGATTCGCAAAAATTTGACTCAATGTCTGACCCCAAAATTCATCATTTAGCACAAAACCTAGTTAAAAGACACCGCAACTTATTTGTTTATATGGTATTTGGCTTTATTGCAGCTCTTATTAATACTATTGTTTTTATGGTGTTGCATAAGTGGTGGCATAGCGCTGTCTTAGTTTCTAATACGATCGCGTTTATAGTTTCAAACCTGGCTTCTTTTGTATTTAATCAGAAAGCCGTATTTATTAATAACGTCGATGAGAAACATTCAACCTGGCAAAAATTGCTGGTCTTTTTTACTTACAGAATCATTAGTCTCATTCCAGACAGCTTAATAATGCTGGTAGGACTGTCCTGGCTCCATTTAGATGCCCTCTTAGTAAAAATCGTTGACCAAATTTTGGTTGGTGTTTTCAATTACCTCACTACCAGATCGGTTTTTCAGGCGCAAGAAACAACTATGATTGCGCGAGCTAAAGAAAAAATTAAAGCTCGTAAAGAAAAAGCAGCAAAAAAAGCCAAGAAATAATTTTCCTGGCTTTTTTATTTGGCTTATTTAAAATCTGCTGGTCTTGCACCTTTATGTTGCGAAAAGTAATAAGCAATATCATCCATTATTCTTTCAGAAGCATGACCATCACCATAAGGATTTCTTGCCTGGGCCATTTGCTCATAAACTGCTTTATTTTCAAGTAATTCCAGCATTGCTTTTTTAACCTGGTCAACCTGTGTTCCTACTAATTTAAGTGTTCCCGCCTCGACACCTTCGGGCCGTTCCGTAGTATCCCGCAAAACTAAAACCGGCTTGTTTAAGGCAGGTGCTTCTTCTTGCACCCCACCGGAGTCTGTCATAATAAAGTAGCTCAATTTAGCTAAATTGTGAAAATCAACTACGTCTAAAGGTGCAATTAAATGAATTCTGGGGTCATTGCCTAAAATTTCGTGGGCCACTTTTTGTACTCTGGGAGAAAGGTGGACCGGATAGATTATTTCGACGTTATCGTGGCTGTCAACAACTTGTTTCATAACTTTGAAAACTCGTCTCATTGGCTCGCCCTGATTTTCCCGTCTGTGCATGGTCACCAAAATTATTTTATTACCCGGTTTGATTAAATCCAATACTTCATGATGATAATCATCCTGCACAGTTTCTGCTAGAGCATCAATGGCAGTATTACCAGTAATAAAGATATTTTCTGAATGATGATTCTCTTTAATTAGATTTTGCTTACTTACTTTTGTTGGGGCAAAATAAAGATCAGTCAAATCGTCAGTCATTTGCCGGTTCATCTCTTCAGGAAATGGTGAATACTTATTCCAGGTTCTCAGACCAGCCTCAACATGACCCAAGGGGCACTGAAGGTAAAAGCTAGCCAAACTAGCAGCAAAAGTAGTAGTTGTATCTCCGTGAACTAAAACAATATCTGGTTTGACCTCTTTCAACACCTTAGTCATATCAACCAAAACTTTAGCTGTTATGCCTTCTAAAGATTGGTTTTTCTTCATAATATTAAAGTCATAGTCGGGCTGAATTTTAAAAATGTTAAGCACCTGATCCAGCATCTCCCGGTGCTGCGCCGTTACAACCGTGACTTCTTCAAATCGCTCATCTTGCTTTAGTTTCTGGACCAAAGGCGCCATCTTTATAGCTTCTGGTCTGGTACCAAAAACAGTCATCACTTTAATTGTTTTCATAAAGTCCTCCATGTTCTATCTTATATTAATATATTAACTACATAAATACAAGTTAATTATGGTTTAATAAATAACAAGTAACTAAGGCTGGTGAAAAAATGGCACATGGATTTAACTTATTATTAATTGCTGGACTTCTGATTGTTCTAGCAACTTTTTGCTTTGTCTTCAGTTTTGATAAGAGAAATAAACCTAAAACCAGAGAAATTCTATTAGGAATATCCCTTCTGCTTTTTTTAATAATCGGATTGCTCATCGCTAAAATTTGGAACTGGCCCTTAGATTAAGAAGTATATTTTGCAATGATTGAAATTAAATTAATAATCTTATAATGCTTTTTGAACATCAGTAAGTAGCAAACTAATAGCTTTATTACTTGTGAGATCAAAGCAAAGTTCAAACAAACAAATAATATATATTAAATAACAAATAATTTTAAAATACAATTATATTGTCAAAATGATAATAGAGCTTGACAAACCAATAATTATTTTTTAGAATTCATCTTGTAAACGTTTACGAAAAAATATAGGATTGACGAATCTGCTATTTTAAAATTAGGAGATTACTTTGCTAATTTCACAAGTATTGAATAATAATGTGATACTCGTGGAAGATGGAGGTAAACAGAAGATAATATGGGGTCGCGGTATTGGCTTTAAAGCTCACGCAGGAGAAAATTACAAATTAAAATCTCAAGATAAAGTCTTTTCTGCCATATCTGATGACAATAAGTGGTTAGCTTCCTTCAAAAAACTTTCTGAGGAAGTACCACGAAAATATTTTGAACTAACTGAAAAAATAATTCAGCTTGCTAGGGAAGAAATTGATGCTAATTTTGATGAACACCTTTTAATTCCTTTAACAGACCACATCTTCTTCGCAGTAAAGCGCTACGATAGATATGGGTATGGAACTTTCTAATCCTATGTTGTTCGACATTAAACGCTTTTTTTCACAAGAATACAGGGTTGGTAAACAAGCTGTCAGTCTAATCGAGCAAGTTTCAGGTGTCTCCTTATCTGATGATGAAGCTGGATTTATTGCAATTCATCTTGTTGAATACAAAATTCAACAATCAGATAGCTCCATTAAAAATTTTTCCAATTTTATGGAAATCTCGAATGGAGTAAATAATATAATTGAAGCAAAGTTTGGTCGGAAATTTTCTGAAAACAGCATTGCTGTTAGTCGTTTGATGAACCATCTACACTATTTGATTCTCAAAACTAATAGCAAAAATAATAAAACTGAAAATGAAAACCAGAATGATTCGGATCTACTGAAATTGCTTTGCCAGCATAATCGTAAAGCAGCAAGTTGTTTAAATGAAGTTGTTTATTATTTACAAGACAAGCTTAATTACAACTTTACTGATTCGGATCGCTTATATTTACTAATTCATATTATTCATGTTACTTCTTAATTAAATACGGGCTTGTTACTTTAAATAGGCAATACCCAATAACTAGTACATTTTTGTGTACAGTTGTTGGGTATTTTTTTATCAAATATTGAGAAAGGAAATTATATGGAACAACCTATCAAAAAGGAAAGCATGAAAACTAGAGTTTATGCTTTCTTGCAAGACTTAGGAAAATCGTTTATGTTTCCAATTGCTACATTATCTGCAATGGGGATTCTAGTAGGAATTGGTAGTGCCTTTACGGCTCCGCCAATGATGGCAAGATTTTCCTTTTTGCAAAATCATATTGTTAACGTCATTTTTGCTTTTATAAATACTGTGGGCAGCTTTGGTTTCACCTATCTTCCAGTAATGTTTGCTATGGCTTTGCCTTTTGGCTTAGCCAAAAGAAACAAAGGGGTCGGTGCCATAGCAGCTCTAGCTGGATATATTTCCATGAACATGGGAATTAATTTTATGCTGGGGCAGCAACATAAGCTTGCCCCAGCTAGCAAAATGCAGGCAATGGGCCAATCTAGCGTTTTAGGAATCCAAAGTCTGGAAATGGGTGTCCTAGGTGGTATCTTGGTTGGTTTGATCACTTATTATTTACTTGAAAAATATCAGGAGATCAAATTACCCGACGCCTTCTCGTTTTTCGGCGGAATCAGATTTGTGCCAATTATCTCGGTAATAGTTGAGTCCTTCGTAGGTTTGATCATTCCTTTTATTTGGCCGACTTTTCAAAGTGGAATCGTTGCTTTGGGACACTTAATTCAAAATGCAGGTGTCTTTGGTCCATTTCTATACGGTATCGCCCTATCCATTTTAAAATTAATGGGTTTACACCACATTTTACTTGCAATGATTAGATTTACGGATGCTGGCGGTACAGCAATTGTTAAAGGTAAAGTTGTAACAGGGGCATTAAACATCTTTTATGCACAACTAAATGCAGGAGTACCAATTTCTCACAAAGCTACAGCCTTCCTTTCACAAGGATTCATGCCAACATTCATGTTTGGTTTACCAGCTATTTGTCTGGCAATTTATGTCACTGCCAAACCAGAAAATCGCAATAGAATCAAAGGCCTACTTCTTTCGGCTACCCTAATAGCCTTTGTTTCTGGAATTTCTGAACCGACGGAATACCTGTTTCTATTTATAGCACCATTGCTATATGTATTTCACACTATTTTACAAGGCTTATCACTTTCAGTAATGATGATTGCTGGAGCATGTATGGGTAACACTGATGGTGGTGTATTAGACTGGATTCTGTTTGGCTGGCTTCAACCTAACTCCAAATGGTGGGTTTTAATTCCAATTGGACTAATCTGGTTTGCAATATACTTCTTCTTCTTCCGCTGGTACATTTTAAAATACAACGTTAAGACCCCAGGTCGTGAAGGCGAAGGTGACGTGGTAATGACCCAAAATAACGGTATTTATGATCCCCAAGTCATCTTAGAAGCCCTTGGTGGTCAAAGCAATATTGTTTCTCTTGACAATTGTGTTACCCGACTCAGACTAGAAGTAAATGATCCGTCTAAAATAGATGAAGACAAACTTAAACAATCTGGTGCACTTGCAGTTATGAAGGCGGAAAAATCTGTCCAAGTAGTTTACGGGGCACAGGTACAAAGTGTTAAAGACGGTGTGGAAAAATTGATGAATAACGGCATAACGGCTTAATGAGGAGAAAAATGGAAAAATATGATTTTGATTCATTAGCAGACAGAACTATTGATAATGCACGAAAATGGGATAATAAAATTGTTCATAGCAAGTTCCCCAAGGTCAGGGATGATTTTATTCCACTTTGGATTGCAGACATGGATTTTAAAGCAGCACCTGAAATTAGAAAATCTTTAGCCAAAGTCGCAAATAATGGGGCTTATGGCTATACCTACTCTACAGAACGCTGGTACCAAAGTGTAATTAATTGGCAACTTAAAAAGCATAATAATCATGTAGAACATGATTGGATTAGCTTAGGCTACGGCACTGTACCGAATATGCATATTATTGTTCAGGCCTTACTCAAACCGACTGATTCCATTTTATTAAACACCCCAGTCTATGGCCCTTTTGCCTACGCTGCAGAACACAATGATAGAAAGGTAATTTGTGTTCCTTTAAAAAACATTAATAACAGATATTACCTTGATTGGGAAAAAATTGAGTATGAAATGAAAGAAAAGCACCCAAAACTAACCTTTTTCTGTAATCCTCATAACCCTTCAGGCAGAGTCTGGAGTAAAGATGAAATTACTCATATGGCACAACTTTGCCAGAAATACAATGTTTTATTAGTTTCAGACGAAGTTCACTCTGAACAAATAATGAAGGGCCCATTTACCAGCTCTTTACAATTAGACAAGCAGTATCTTGATAATTTGGTAATGTTTACATCACCTAATAAAGCATTTAATTTGGGTGGCTTAAAACTTTCATATTCCATAATTCCCAATCCTAAGATCCGTGAGCAATTTCGGCAACAATATGCGCGAAATTCAGTAACATCGCCAAATGTACCGGGTCAAGTGGCTATGGTCACTGCTTATGAAGAGTGTGATGAGTGGTTAAAGCAATGTACCGCTTATATCAAGGAAAATCTTAAAATTACTCAAGAAGCGATTGCCAGTTCTTTTCCTGGCTGGAAAATGATGGATATGGAATCTTCGTACTTACCTTGGGTTGACATTTCCGCAAGTGGAATAGATATGCATACAATTGCGCAAGTAATGGCGGAAAAAGCCGGGGTTGTAGTGGGCATTGGTGATGATTATGTTGCTAATGCAGACAACTTTTTGAGATTAAATTTAGGAACTTCACACGCTGTTATTGAAGAAGCCATGACAAGAATGGCTGATGTATGGCAAACAATGTATCAGTAAAGGTTTAAAAATGGTAAGTTTATTTAAAAAATTATTTACAAAAAAAATTAATATTCAAGCTCCTGTGACGGGTAAGGTAATTCCACTATCTTCTGTTCCGGATGAAGTCTTTTCAACAAAAGTAATGGGTGACGGTTTTGCTATTAAGCCCACTGAGAATAAACTTTATTCCCCTATCAGTGGAACCGTACTTTCTGTCTTTCCCACTAAGCATGCAATCACATTCAACACCGATGACGGAATTCAGGTTCTTTTACATTTAGGAATTGATACGGTTGAGCTAAAAGGTGCTCCGTTCAATATCTTAGTGCATGAGGGAGAACACATATCTGCCGGTGATGAAATTGGAACGATGGATATTGATCAAATAATTAAAGCTGGAAAGTCTACTGAAATAATAATAGTTATTACAGATATGGAAAAACTTAAAAGCATAGACAGAGTATCTAACACCAATGTCAGTCATGGTGATAAAATAGGTGCTTTAAATTTAAGCTGATTTAATATTTAGGTATTTTAAAAAAGTTATAAAAAAGCTGATAGCTCAGTCATGTAATTCATGATTTCACTTTGTCAGCTTTTTTATGTCCTTATTTTTAGACTAGCAAAATGATACTTAATAAATGATATAAATTAAAATGTGTATTCTTTCACATCTACCTTTAATTCGCTGTATAATTATTTTGAAAAGAGGTGAATAAATTATGAGTAAAGAAGAAGTCACTAAAAATGTTTGGGTTACTACTCACGGTGATAAATGGGCTGTCAAAATTGCCGGGAGTGACAAAGTTTCTAAAGTCTTTGAGCGCAAGGCTGATGCTTTGGAATACGCTAAAAATTTGGCTAAAAAAGAAAAAACCGAACTAATTAGTCAAAAAAGAAATGGCCGCATTAATCTAAAAAATTCCTATGGTCATGATAATCCGAACACTCCAGGTTAGCTTTTATTATCATCATTTATCTTAAATCATTTGCATATTTTATCTAGATCTGACATTATAATTTATCTTTATTTTTCAAACAAAAATATAAATTTTCATATTTACTTAAATAACAAATTTTTCAAACTTTAGTCTGATTGTCTTCTTGATAGTCAGACTTTTTAAATGTTGTTGATTACAGTTAATAGTAGCCTCTATTACCGTGATACTATTTTCACTACTTGTGATATAAAAAAATAACTTTGATAAGTCAGTTAACAACTGAGCCCAAAGTTATACAACAAATATCAGTAATCACTGATGTATCTATGACCCCGGTGAGATTCGAACTCACCTCTACGGTTTAGGAGACCATTGTTCTATCCAGATAAACTACAGGGTCGCAACAAATTAACTTTACCAAATTTGAGCGCTAAAAGCCAATTTTTTTAGTAATTAATATTGACGGGTAAAATATGGTTGCGGCGTGTTAGAATCAGCGATTTTATCAGCCGCAAAAACAAATGGCGTCCATATTGCCAAAGCTATTAACATGTTAATAATAGAAAGAACAATTGCACGCCAATCATAATTGCACGCTAAAAATGGTCCAATAATTGGTGGTACTACTGTCGGCACTGCCACTTGTACCGGATTAACTAAGTTCATCATACTTACACCGTAGGCAAAAGCCACGTTAACTAGAGGTGCAACCACAAATGGGATAAAGTACACAGGATTGAGCACTACGGGCAGCCCAAAAATAATTGGTTCATTGATATTAAAAATTCCTGGAGCCAGCGCAACTTTGGCAATCGTGCGATAATCACTGCGTTTTGAAAAAAGCAGGATAGCTACAATCAACATTAATGTACCACCTGCTCCACCGAACCAGGCAAAAGCATCGAATGAACCCCGAACCCAAATAAAAGGCGCTTCTTTTCCCGCGCGAGCAGCGGTAACATTGACATTTTGTGCAGTCAGCCAGATTGAGTCTAAAATCGGTGCCCAAACGCTTAGGCCATTAAAACCAAAAAAGCTGAAAATTTGCACTAACAAGGTCACAAGCATTACCATGCCAAAGCCTTGGCCTAATTTTACCAGTGGAGTTTGAATTGAATTAAGGAGCCAATTGCCAAAGAAAGTGCCCGTAATTGTCTGAAAAACAAAGTTAATCATACCAACACAGAAAATGGCAATGATAGCAGGAACAAGTGAATCAAAAGCCATTTGTTCCGCATAAGGCAAATTGGCTGACAGGTGAAGCTTGATTCGCGCTCTAAAGCAAATTGCAAAAATTGTTACGCCAATTGTTCCAAATAAAATAGCGGTAAAAATTCCCGTAGTTGAAAATTGAGAGATATTAAAAGCTTTGTGAACGGGGATAATTTTGCCGTTAACTTTAAGTTTGGTTAAATTGGCGATGCTCATTGCTAAAGATGATAATGAAACAATTGCCCCAGCAACCGGATCAACTTCCATACTTTTAGCTAAGTGATAACCTAAAGACATTGACAAAAAGAGCGCAAATAAGGCAAATGTCCCCCGCCAGACAACGTTGCAAACTAAAGAAAGAGGCTGCATTACCCACGCAAAAGTTTTCCAGCCTAATTCGGTTTTGGCGGCAGCTATTAAACTCTTAATCAGGACGGCCACTGAACCAGCAATAGTGATCGGCATTACGGAAACAAATGCATCCCTTAATGCTACCAGCCAGTGAGTTTGCCCTAATTTATTTGCTAAAGGCAAAATATAGTCTTCCAGCCAAGCAACTAATCGACTCATTTTTACCCCTTTCTTTTTAAATAATGAGGATGATACCCCTTATTTTTATTTTTACGCTTTTTATGTTTTTCTTTTGGAGCTGCATTTTGCTTTTTTTCATTTACGTCCCGCTTTTTATTTTCCTTTTTACGTGGCATTTTAGTAGACAAATGAAAGCCGGCAAAATATACCCGTTCAATTTTAACACTTCGAGCGAGTAACTTCTTCAGATCACGAAAATCGTGGTCGTCACCTATGCTTACAATAAATCCCTTTGCCCCCATGCGGCCAGTTCGACCAGCACGGTGCATATATGTGTTAAATTCACTAGGAATATCGTAATTTACCACATAAGTAACACCAGGAATATCTAAACCACGAGCCGCTAAATCCGTTGCTAACAGTAACTTGATTTTTCCGACTTTAAAATCATTCAGTGTTGCTGCTCTGTTTTGCTTGCCAAAATCATTAGCCAAGATACCAAATTTAGTTTTAGTGTGTGCTAAAATGCCTGCAAAGCGCATCATAGTTTGGTTGGAATCAAAAAACAAAATTCCTTTAAAACCATCAAGACGCATTAAACGCTGAATAAAATCAATTTTATGAGCATTGTCTATTTGCAAAAAATAATTTGCTACGGTTGATTTCTGCTCCGGTCTGACATCAATTGTAATAAACGTACGGGCAAAAATATCTTCTGCTTGCTTGGTTATTTCAGATTCTGTAGCCCCAAAAAGCAAGATTTGCGCATCTGCGGCCAAGTTTTGTCCTAAAGAACTTAATAATTCCATTTTATTAAACTCTAAAACATCGTCAGCTTCGTCGATAATTAAAATTTTTATCTGATTAACTTTAATACGATTAGCCGAAAAGAAATCGAAAAAACGTCCTGGTGTGGCAACTACTACTTCAGGGTGTTTTTTCTTCAAGTTGTCTTCCTGCCGCTTGCGATTACCAGCACCTACAAGCGTTATGCCCGTTAAATCAAGGGCATTAATAAATGGGTTAATAGCGTGGCGAATTTGTACCGCCAGCTCTGTTGTGGGAGCAATAATCACTAAACTATTGGGTTTGCCTTTTTCCAGCTTTTCTAATGATGGCAATGCATAAGCCAAGGTCTTTCCCGTACCCGTCTTAGCAAGAGCTATACAACTTGCACCATTTAAAATAGGGGTGCGTGTTTCTTGCTGAATCAAAGTTGGTTCAGTCATTTTTAATCTGGTTAAAACTGCTTGAATTTCTTTTTTCATTATTGTGTTAACTGTCCGTATTTTTCTTTATATTGAGTAACCGTACCATTGTATGTTAACATAACTACCCCATCTTCTAAGTTCTTAACTGATTTTACCCGTCCGTTATTGGTATAGCGCCAAAATGCATACTGCATTTTATCTGGTGCTTTTCTACCACCAGTAATAAATTGCACATCATATGGAAAATACTTTTTGTACTTCACAGCAACATCTACTATAACGCGCTTATTCAATCTTAAAAGCATACTGGTAAATTGCGCCATTTGCTTGATATATGCAATATCATAGTTATCAATTGCTGGTTCAATCCAGATTGGCAAACTACCGGTATCAGTGCCTACTTTTTTCAAAAAATATTGATAATGCTGCGTGGGTGTAGATTCATTACTGTATGCAATAACTGTCCCAAAAGCTAATTTTGTTCCTAATACTTGATCCCGATATAATAAATAATCATCGTCAAAGTATGACCGCCCCTGTGTGCTTCTCAAATAGACAAATGAAATGCCGTTGGCTTGCAACTCATGTAAATCAATATAGCCATAATCCTGATTTAATTCCACACCGATCGCACTCGCATTACCATTTGGCGGCAAAGTAGTTTGATTGCGCATATTCGCTATACCCGTGAGAAGAAGGACGATTGCAACGATGAGCAAAATTAAAATCGCGGGTAACGTAAACTTATGATGAAACCTTTTCATCTTTTTCTCCGATAATTTTTCTACACCTGTACATTATAGCAATTTTTTTGCTATACTTGCCAACTACAATCTTAACAATAAAAAAGTGACCGGCTTTACAGTCGGTCAACTTTTAAACTAAAAATAAACTATGAGCTATTCTTCAACCAAGTAAACTGGTTTTTGACCATTTAATACTCGTTTAACGTCCGTCATACTGTGTTCAATCATGTTTTTGACAGATGTCTTCGTGTAGTAGGCGGAATGGGGCGTAAAGACCACGTTAGGCATTTTGGCTAATTCCTGATACTCAACTGGCAATTCGGAAATATCCTTAAATTTTTTCATGACAATTGCTTCTTCACCAGTCATAACATCCAATGAAGCTCCAGCAATTTCTTTATTCTTGAGCGCTGCAATCAAATCTTGTGTGTTAACCAGGGGACCTCTAGCCGCATTAATCAAATATGCAGTATTCTTCATTTCTTTAAACTGCTCGGCACTAATCATATCTGCCATTGAAGGCTCAAGAGGTGTATGCAATGTCAAAATGTCCGCATTTTTAACCACAGTATCAAAATCGGTATACTCTAAAAATGCCTCATTAGCAGGATTTTCAACCAAGTCGTAGCCAATCACTTTAGCGCCCAAGGCATGAAACATTTCTGCCACACAAGACCCGATGCGTCCAACACCAATGATACCTATAGTCTGGTTATAGATTTCGTCACTCATTAAGTTCTCTTCACGAACAAAGTTAAGGTGTTCCTTTTCATTGTTTAAAATAGGACCCCATTTTCTTAACAAGTACATTGCAGAAGTCAAAGTATTTTCAGCCACTGCACGGGGAGAATAAGCTGGTGTATTAGTAACGATCATATGATATTTATGAACAAAGTCAAAATTGATAATATTATAACCCACAGACCTTAAGGCAATCTGTTTGATACCATAAGAGCTCAATTTACGATAGACCTCTTCCTCATCTATATCAAAGACCTGCAAAACGCTGACAACATCATAACCTTGCGCCATCTCCACAGTCTTAGCATCAAGCTTGTCATCAGTTGTTACTAAATCATCTTCCGGATGATTTTGGTTCCACTTATCTACATAGACCTTCTGCTCCGGGGTCATATTGTAAAGTAAAGCTTTCATTATTAATCCTCCTTTTGGATAAAAATTATATCTCTTATTGTATATAAAATTAGGATAAAATTAAAGATAAATTTTAAAAAAGAGCGAATAATAATTTTTATTTAAAAATAAGCTGGAATATATAGCCAGTACTTTTTCCTGTCGATTTTAATGTAGGACATCCAACTGTTCACTACGCTAGCAGGTTTTGCATTAATAGTAACAATGGTGACAGGCCCCTCATCCTTCATGACGTCTAAAAATTTTTGATTCATTTTTTCTCCCCCCATAATAAAAAAGCTACTTTTTCAGTAGCTTCTTTTATTATGGAACACTTGTTCGAAATTGCAAAATCATTTGCTGATGTTTAGTAAGCTCTCTTACCCTTTTTATAAACTGCCTTATCTTTTTGCACAACCGCACTGATTTTCTCTAGCGGATTTTCATCAAGTACCAAAAAGTCTGCGTATTTGCCCTCTTCTAGCGAACCATATTCGTCAGCAATTTTAAGTAGTTTGGCAGAATTATAGCTAGTTTCTAAAGCTTCAAAATTAGTGAAACCTTGTTCTACCAGTAAAGGCAGTTCTTGCGGAGTCATCGTAAAGTCATTAAATGGAGTGCCCGCATCAGTACCCAAAGTAATTTTGACACCAGCATTTTTAGCTTTAGTAATGTTGCCGCGCAAGTCTTTCCAAGCTGCAGCTATTTTATTCATTTCCCAGTCTGGAATTTTACCCGGTGCATATTCGATAAATGCCCAAGCGCCAACAATTGTTGGGGTCAAGTATGTTCCTTTTTCAATCATCAGTTTAATTTCTTCATCATTAACGTAGAAGCCGTGTTCAATACTGTCAACGCCGGCCTTGATCGCATTCAAAATTCCCGGGTTGCCTTCAGCGTGCGCTGCCACAGTTAAACCCTTGTGGTGAGCTTCTTCCACTGCAACGTGCATTTCAGCTTCACTTAATTGAGGATCATCAAGAGAATCGTTTTCAGTCATTACGCCACCTGTGGCCATGACTTTAATTGCTTTGGCACCCGCCTTAATTCCCTGGCGCACAGCTTTACGCATTTCATCTGGTGAATCAACCAACACACCAAAATTAGGCAAATCACCGTGACCACCAGTCATAGAAAATGGGTGGCCAGCTGGCACGATTTCCGGGACCTTGGTTAACTTATTTTTCTTAATTAAATTATTAAGAGCAATATCAATATTGTACGTGCTGCCGCATTCACGAATATAGGTGACACCGGATTTCAATAAATCATGCAAATGTTTTACTGCACGAACCGTAGAAGATACCACATCAGATTCACTACCACCATCAGGAGTTAAGGGATCCATAATAATATGTGTATGGCAATTGATTAGACCAGGAATCACATATTTATTTTGTAAATCTACCGTCTGATCAGCTTCAGGTGCTATACCCTCACCTATTTTGGTAATCTTGCCGCTTTCATCATCAACCACAAACGTGGTATTAGATTGAATTTTATCATCAATCCCGTTAAACAAATTAACGTTAGTATAAGCAGTTTTAGTCATCTAAAAACCTCCATATTTTTGTATAAAAAAAGCACTCATCCTTTTCTACTTAAGGACGAGTGCTCGCGTTACCACCTTTTATTCATTTATTACTCACGTAATAAACCTCATTAACTATCAAACAATAGCTTGCAAAAATAACGGATGCAACTCCGCTATTGGCTGATTATCACCAATAGACATCAATTAGAAGCCCATGTTCACTACATATCGCTAGCTGACTTTCACCCAACTATCAGCTCTCTTTATTAGTAATAAAATAGTTACTCTGCTTTGCAAGATGTTTGCTATTTAATTGACTTTTAATCTATCATTTTTTCTTAATTATGTCAACTCCATAAAAGAAAAATAAAGATTAGGCAGTACTCTTCGGGGGGTATAGCATAAATAACTTTACTAAAAAGCAGTAAAAATTATTCGCTAAAACGACTTTTCGTTTTAGTCATGCTTTACTGATGCTTTTAAAATCATAGTCTCGTTTAACATGATGATATTGCTTTTATTTAGTTTATTGCTAAGTAATTAATAACTCCTTTACTACTCGCACCTCCAAATACGATTTTAAAATTAGTTATTAATACTCCTATTTTGATGTTCAGTCAGAATGCTAATAATTAATCTATCCCTACTCATATGCGTTTTTTATAAAATTAGTTCCTAACCAGCTTTTCCCGAGTGATTAACTAACAATCCTTTTTCCTGAAAGGGGGTAAAATATAGCCTCAACTTTTTGCTACAATCAATTGCTATTTTATTTCAACGGTAATGAGATATTAGCAGATTTATCTATAAATGACTTAAAATTTATATTAAAAATCATTGACTAAATAAATATCTTTTATTCCAACTTAAACAACAGTTTTTGAGAATTTAGGTTTATACACAAGAAAGAAAGATACTATAAATAATACAAGATAAAGTTACATATTTTGAATCATTATCACAGTTAAACGTATAACTACTTTTTTAACATCAGCTTTGTTACCATCATTAGCTGCGTTCAGGTCTTTAATTCTTTGTGCATTTAAAGCAATATCATAGTCCTGATCAGAGATTAACGGCAACGAAAAAGATTTTACAATGAAAGAGTAAATAATTTAACCAATTAAATTCACAAATAAAAATATTTACCTTTTGTTAATAATTTAATGGTATTTATTTAATAAATATATACAAACAAATAACTCGTATGTCTTTAATATAAAAAAGACGCAAATTGCTAATTTGCGTCTTAATATTCACAGTTATTGGTTAGGCTACATTTTCACTACTTTGACGGGATTGCCCAAGTCCTTTATGACTTTAAGCAAATCTTGCGGATCTAGCCAAATAGTAGCTGTATTATCGTTGGGATGAATAGCGATTCTAGGCTGGTCACTAAAATATGAATCTAAGTAAAAGGGGATTTCGTGGTGAGAGTCATTTAACAACCCCAAAGGTGTGACGGAGCCTGGTACCAAATCCAATTTTTCTTTTAGGTCTTGCGGTGAGGCAAAACTAAGTCTGCGTGTGCCATTTTCCTCACGAAATTGCTGTAAGTTGACTCTTTTATCGCCCTTAATCGTCAAAAGGTAGTAGTCACGTTTCTTGTCATCCCTCACAAACAGATTTTTTGCATCTGCTTCAGGGTGTGGCAGAACAATTTTTTCCATTTCTGCCATATTGTAGACAGCTTGGTGCTCCACTATCTCATATTTAATTCCATGTTGATTAAGGTAATGTAATGTTTCGTTTTTGTTCATTTGGTGTTATTTTCTTAAAAGATGCTATTTTGAATCTTACTTCATAACTTACTAGTAGAAAGTTCCTTATGATTGGTGATAGTTACCATCCTTAAACGCTTTTTGGCATCCACCTGATAATAAATTACTAGTAAATCATTAAGAACATGAAATTCGTGGTATTCACTCCAGAGTTTTTTCAAAACTTTATGAACAGTATATTTTTCCCATAGCTAGGATTTCAACTGCATCTATAATTGTCATCCTTGCATCCATTGTATCAACAGAAGAAAGATTAAACATACTTTGTAAATTATCCATTCTTTTTACAAAAGATTTTTCAAAACGCACTTCATATTTTAATTTTCTGTTCACCGCTTTTTTCAATCATCTAGATTATCTACTTTAATACTACTATCCTTAATCAATCCTAACTCTTCAGCTTTAGCTATTACTATAGCCTTTTCAACTTCGGAAGGTAAATTTGTATCTGATATATTATCCTCTTTACGATTTACAGGATAACTAAATCCTTTATCATGGTTAAACTGAGAGATAAGCATTTTAACTGCCGTAGCAGCCGTCAAGCCGATTTGCTTGGCATTATCATCTAATTCTTGCTTTTCTTTCTTATCTAATCTAATTCCAAATTGTATAGTCGACATAGTATCACCTTATCTGTAAAGCAATAACGATAAATCAGTTAACATAAAGGTTGTTTAATCTTTATCAGTATAAAATGATTTCAACCGATACGTAGTCACAGGCTCCACGTAATAATTATATTTTGCTACCAGGTCACAGATTTCCTCACCATCAATCAAAGTGATAATTCTTGTGCCCTGACGTGCTGTCTTAATTGCACCGCGAGTAAAATCAGAATTCGTAATAAAAATACCAAATTCCGCGTTGTATTTATCCATTGCTCCGCGAAACTTATCTATTTCAGGAGCGGGCACATTGGATTGCCAGCGCTTTGCCTGCAATGCCACTCTGGTAGTACGGTAATCATTTGAACGAACATAGCCAAAACCATCAAGGCCACCATCAGCAATATAGCTAACGCCTATCGTCTTATCAACATCAATCCCCATTTTTGTAAGTAACCCGCGGCAAAAGAGTTCAAACTTTTTCGGACTCATTTTCAGCAGAGCATCTAGCAAATCTTGTCTCCATTGTTCTTCTTCTGTATCTTCATCCGTTGAATCCTTAGCAGAATCAATTTCAGCCAAGTTCTTTTTCTTTAATTCCTGAGAATCATTATCTTCTAAGAATGGCCGTACATCCTTTTCTGGATCAAAAGTATCAAGATCAACTTTACGCCCTTTTTCAGTTAATTCTACTTGATGACCGTCTTCAGCTAAATAGCCTGTTCTCACCAAATAGATAACCGCATAATTCAGCGTATAGTCAAAAGGTTTATATTTATTACCCGTTTTCTTAGACACTTTAATTTTATCTACTTCTTGTTCTGAGATTGCAGTGGAATTGTCACGAATATCTGAACTAATTTTTCGTCTTGTAACTTGACCACCCAAACGACGCATCGCAATCAAAATTTCTTTCATAGTTACATTCTGAAGATTAATTTGTCGATTAGCCATTCACTTCATTCTCCTCACACGCTTTATAAACTTATTTAATTTCATAATTTGTTATCATCAAGTGCCTCGTTTTTTTTATATTTCTGTTTCTGAAATTTACATTATAAGTCTTTTCGAAATTATTGATATAAATCTGACCGTTATTTGCTGTTTTTTGTCCAATGGGATAAATCTCTCGAATTAATTGTGTATCTTTAATGACAATCATCCAATTTGCAATAGTTTTTTCAATTAAAAATCTTGATAATTTTTTTTGTTCCTTTGCATCAAAAGACAAGTTATCATATTTTGAAAAATCACTATCATATGGTGGATCAATAAATAAAAAATCATTTTTTTGAGGAGGATACATATTTAAAAAAATTTCAAAGTCAGTGTTACCTATAATAGTATCATTTAACGTTCTGATCAATTCACTTTTTTTATAATACTTTATCTTTGTTTCTAGTCTAATATTGTTATAACTTTTTCCGCCATAAGGAACATTAAAATCACCATTTTTTGAAAAGCGAAACATTGAACTATAAGCATATTGCCTTAAAAACAAATATAAAGCAGCCCTTTCACCTTCTGCTATTTGACCTTTTTTGCTTATATTATATAAATATCTATATTGCATATAAATAGATGATTTATATGCAGTAAGAATTATATCGTTAAAGTCTTGATTCTTTATGTTTACGCAATTCCGTTTCTGCTTCAATAAATAATTAAACTTTCTTTTTAAATTAGCACATAAAAATCTCACTGGTAAATCAGAATATGGAAAACTCTTATCCATACCTTGAATTATTATGTGTTTGTCAAAAATAGAATCATTTTTAATTTCTTTATCCATGGAATTAAAAATCTCCCAGAGAGACGGAATCGCATTAAGTACATACCCTTCAATATTTACCCATATTTCATCTATTTTCGTTAACAACTGGAAAAATGAGTGATCCTGATTTTTTATAGAATAATACAAACGTATTAAATCCTCCGATTTATCATTAATATACTTTTTATTAATTAAATCCGAAATAGCAAAATATACTGCTCCAGCCCCTACAAAAGGTTCGTAATATGAATTAATTTTGCTTGGTAAATTTGGAAGAATATATTTTAATTCTTTTTCTTTGCCTCCCGGATATTTTACTAAAGGAGTCAACATATTAATTTAAATAGCCTACTTTCTTGCCCTTTCCAGATTTGCAATAAACTGATTATTATTACTGCCCCCAACTAAAGTGTTTTTCTTTGAAATATAAAATTATGTGACCTTCACAATAAATCGTTTTTAAATTTTTTAACTTGAATTTTAACAATTTTTCAAAAGTACTCAAGATCAGCAATATTATAGTAGCTTCCTTTCTAGGACATTATTGTGATTAGAAATAAAAATTTTTAATCTATTGTATCATTAATTATAAATAATATAAATATGTTTAAGATTTTTATATTCATTTTATTTTTTTATAGCTTTTTAGAGCACAATCTAATCTTAATTCATCAATTTCTTTCATCATCTTTATCCTTAGTCGGGTAATTTAATTAAAACAACTTTTCTTTAAATTATACTTTAGTATATTCATGTACTCAAACTCTCTTTTAATTAAAAAAGCAAAATTTTAACCAGAAAAACAGGCTTTGTAACCATTAATGACATTTATTCCATCATTTGCAGTAATCTAGGATAAAAATAAAGTTCATCTACTATACTTATTAACAGAAAGGAGCGCTAGGAATGAAAATTAATTGTCACATCGATCCTAATATTAGTGAAGAACACGGTGAATTATGGATCAAAAAAATGACACCAGCAATTAATGAACTTTTGCTAAAATTAACACAGTCTGAAAACTCATTATGGTGCCATTATCAATCTCAAATTTATCCAATTCTATTTGAAGACATTTATTCACTTGAGGTTGCTAATAGAGATATTAATGTTTATACAGAAAAGCAGCAGCTTATATATAATGATCGTTTATCAAATTTGAAAGCAGATCTACCGAACTATTTTATTGAAGCTTCACGCAGCGCTATATTTAATTATCAGCATATCGACCACCTTGAATTACTTAATAATGGGTTAATCGATGTTGTTCTGACTAATAAGCATCGCGTACAAATATCAAGAAGAAATATTAAGAACCTGAAAGAGAGGTTAGGAATATGAAAAATATGAAAAAATTAATCAACTATACATTTAGGTTTTCAGCTGAAGGAACCCTATATGGACTGACCGCTTCTCTTTTTTACAATTTTTCCAATAAAAACTCAATATATTATCCTTCAGATCCCAGTTTTTCTGCAAAATTTGCTACCCCTTTAAACGCTATGACCGTCTCAGTAATTTTATGGGCCTTAATGGGATTAGTATTCGGCTTTGGTAGCTTTGTCTTTGTTATTAGACAATGGTCCATATTAAAGAGGACAATCGTTAGTTTTATCATTTACTACATCGGGTTTACTCCGCTTGCATTTTTAGCAGGTTGGTTTCCACCAAATATCGTTAACTTTATGATTTTTACTGGACTCTTCATCTTAATTTACGTCACAGCATGGGTTATCAGATCTTACCGAGTTATAAGAGAAATTAGAGAGATCAACAATAAAATAAAAAAGAAATAGTTTTGAGAAGATCTAATAGCGAGACTATTAATTTTTTTAATCATAATTACAAAAAAAGCTGCGTAACCTACTGATTACACAGCTTTTTTTCTTGGAGACATTATCCTATTATTATTTAATACAATCTAGGAGGATTACCTTTATTTTTAGCCACAGTCCTTACATCAGCTTCCCATTCTCTCAGTAATTCCAAAAATTCATCAGAGCAAAAATAGTCACAACCATCTTCCATATTAAAAACTGACATAAAACTCCCTAGAGCTCCCTTTTCCAAAATACCATCTGCAATTACAGATTTATCTCTCAGTATTAAAACAGGCAAGCCTAATTGAAAAGCCATAGCTGGTTCAATCTGACAATATGGACTAGTCAACCATTTATTTTCTACACAATATTTCTTACGTTTATCCTTGTATTGGCACCCAGTTTCAATATGAGTTTTTTTAAGTGCAATAGCTAACAAGCCATTAGATTCCATCATAATCCGCCTGATTCCTTTTAATGGTGCTTTTGTATCATAATCAGTTACACCTAAAGTTCTTGGTTCCAATCCTTCACTTTCCAAAAATATATTTAAACATTTTTAAAAACACTTTTGTTCATCGCAAATTGGAGTCGGCTTACTTAAAAAAATAGGTATTTTCATGGTAACTACTTCTTTCTGGTACACATTAAATTAAAAATAATCATATTTTTACATTTATTAATTATATATTCTTTAACATCTTAATTAAAGCCAAAATTAAAAAGGTGTTCATAAAAAGCACCTTTGGAGTTATTATAAGACATAACTAGACCTTCAAATAATTTCTTAGTATCAAAGGCAAAGTGTCTTATTTGATTCTACTTTTTTGATACTTCATAAGAAGTGGAGTTAAACGAATATTTATTTACCACATCAGCAGCGGGTATAATTTTTATTTTCCCCTTTTTTTTGGTTATATCGAAGTTATACACACGATAAATAAACAAATTCTTATCATTTTTATGCAAGTCAAAATATAGTTTCTCATTTTGTGACATATAAAAAGGGTAATCTAAACCATTATCTGTTGTTTTTACTTCGATATATCTACTAGAACCATCTTTTTCAAGAGAAATGATGTCATATCCTGCCCCATCACCTTGTTCCTGACTGAGATGAATTATTCTATTAATATCTTGTGGTGCGAATTTTGATACTCTTTTTGTTTCACTTTTGAATACATAATCTTCACCCGCAATCCCAATTGATGATCTTTTATTATTAATTTTTTGCCAATCTATTTTCTTAGGCTTGAATTTTCTGCTTAGTTTCTTTCTCTTTTTTAAATCAGCGCTAGAGATTTTTACAAGTGTATTACTAGTTTTTAATCCCTTTAATAAAATCCACTGTGCAGGTTTGTTAGTCTTATCAACCATATAAGAGTTTAAATAAATTTTTTTATTTGTATTTTGATGAGAAACTATGTTACCAATTCTTTGTAAAATTAACATCTCATTTCTCGTTTTACTT
This sequence comes from Lactobacillus sp. ESL0260, assembly GCF_003692935.1. Lineage (NCBI taxonomy): Bacteria > Bacillati > Bacillota > Bacilli > Lactobacillales > Lactobacillaceae > Lactobacillus > Lactobacillus sp. ESL0260. The sequence goes on along the minus strand of NZ_REHO01000007.1, from coordinate 70,963 downwards.
TTTCTTTTATCATCGCTGTCAAAGGGAATGACAGTATTCAGCAACTTTTTGACTTCACTGGTATTTAAAGCACCATATTTATTCAGCAATAGTGAAACACCAATCCTAATATTTGCTTCAGAAGTAGCCATGTATAATTCCTTTCTAAATAAAATTTTACACTATCATTATAATTCTTTTGTATGCATGTTGCTAAATGAAAAAGTTGTAAACGTTACTTGATAACATATATTAGCTCTGTTACAAGCACCAATTTAAGACCTTTATTCATGAACCAAAAATTTATTACTAATTTAATGATATTTATAATTTACTTTTTTAAAAAAATATTTTCAAGTAAAAAACCTTAAAATTAAGTTTACTCTATATATTCTTTCTTATAAATTCAAAAACTTATGAATTCCATTTTTAGGGTGTTTAAATAATCTTGTGTAAATGACTATTGAAAAAAGGAATCTCTTCCTCGTATGATTGTCTTGTAAAACATAAAATCAAAAAAAGTAATCTAATTACAATGGCAAAAAAGAGATTTATAAAAATGTCAATATTCAATGATAATCTTCCGTTTTTTTTGCAAACTAAACTTAATACAAATCAATTCCTTTTTGGTGCAAATCATCCAAACAACTTTGTAAATAAGCCTCATCATGTTCTGGATAAATTGGATCAGTCCACGGAATAGCTGGTAAACTTTCGTACTTAGGACAATACTGTCCTCTATAATATGGATCAAACCATTTAAGATCTGGATGATAATGACGACGTTGCATTTCAGCTAATACTAACAAATGAAATTGATACAATTTGTAAGGTGAATGTTGAAAAACATAGTTAAACAGTAACATGTGGTTTGCCCCAGCCACGTCCGCGCAAAGCAGCAATTTCGCGGTGTTGCCCTAATAATTGTTGCCTAGGCAGTCGCCAAATTAAGTCTTGATGCCATAATCTCATGATTTTTCTTTATTCTCCTGAATTAAACGTGAATTTAGTAAATAAGAAACTTGATACTTTTCAGCTAAACGACTTAAAAATGGACCCAATTTATCGTCTTGTGGCGATAATTCTTGCAATAAATGTAAGTAAGTTTGCTTTTCCTCTGGTGTACACATTTTCTTAAAGTAGCCCCAGACATGTTGATAAGCGTTTGTTAAAGTTTTAACCGTTGGTGTTTGCCTGGCTGCTTTTTCTAATAAGTTCTTGAATTCAATATTCTTTTGTTCTGACCATTCGTTGTCTTTAGCTAGCAGCCTAATTTGCTCATAGCACTGTTGCGAATGAGCCATTACCCAATATTTATTGTAGGCCCATTCTTCTTGCCATTTATCCATTTTCATTTGTCCTATTTTTAGTTCTAATTAAAAAGTTATATATTCTCATATTACTAAAAATTGTCTAATAAACTTATATAAAATCAACTTAAATATAACATATATCAGTATCAACCCATTTATTTAACAAAAACTTTTTAATATTAAAACCGTAACTCAAATATATATTTCATCTTTCACTAAAATCGGTTTTATTTTTAGTGAATTTACAAAATTCTTCAAACCAATAAATATAAGCACTACATTTGGTTTACTAATTAATATCATTTACGTGTATTTAATATAATGGCCATAGCAAACTTATTTTGTGGTTTGCCTTCAAAAATGATTTTTAATAATTACTTTCTTGATATTTCTGGAACAAAATAAAGTCTTGGAAATAAAATACTTGATTAAAACTGAACAGTTTCATTAAAAAGTAGCAAGACCTATAGCATATATTAAGTAAAATAGATTTATTAAACTTGACTATAACAGTAACTATTGTTAACATACAAAAGTCAAAAACAATTATGCCATTTGTAATGCTGTTTTTGGTTCAACAAAAGAAGGTCTCACATAGAATGCTATGATTGAGGCTTTTTTTATTTCGTTATATCTTTTCAATTATTTTCTCGTAACGTAAACTGTAAGCCATGAATAATTTTCTACATGCCGTGTCACCAATGAAACTATCTATCTCATTTTCCAAAATATATTTTATTAGGTTTAAAGCATCATTTTGTGAATATTCATTTATGTGTAAACTAAAATAATTTATCTTAGTATAATTTTTTATTTCACTGTTTTTGTCAAGAATATTGTCTATGTCTTTAAAGTCTAACTTTTTCAAGGTCTCCTTATCTTTTTTAGGAGTGTCTTGAATCCGTAGAGACTTAAGTGAAGGAAAACTTTTTAGTCTATTATTTAATTTTTTCTTGTCTCTTTCATTTAACGTGACATTTCCTTTTTTAACTTTAATAACATATTTTGAAACGGGCAAGGTTGATTTAGGTGTAGTTTTTAATATAAACCTTAAGGCAATTTCAAGTGGCATAGTTTCTTTCTCTAGAAAATAATCTTTAACATAATCAGCATATGTTGGATACTTATAAATGAATCTACTATCACCAAATGCAACTACTAGATTTTTACTTTCCAATTCTTCAGGTAGCTTGTTCAAATCTACAAAAGTGGTTAATACCTGTTTTAATTTTCCTTGTTTACCTTTTGTATCAATGATCTGTCTAAATGCGTCCTGATATCTATTAATCTCATATGGAGAAAATCCTTGGTTAACTTTTGCTATGTTGTCGTATATTTTTTTGAAATTATCAGTAGATAATTTCGTATAATATACTCCATATGATGTGTCAGCGATTGTCTCTTTTATTTCTTGAACTCCCTCTTGATAATCAACAACGCCTATTCTTTTAGATGCTTTGTCAATGGGAAATGGCATGTTTAATGCTAAATCTTTTAAAAGCATTTGTATATTTTGATCAGTCATAGAATATCCGAAAAAAATAATAGGGGATACAGTCAATTGACTCAAAATTTTAGCATTGACTATTGCAGATGTTCTTTCTAATTTTTTATAGTCTTTACTAGTTATCACAATTGAATCGACATCATTTACTGATCCATGAATTTTGTATAATTCATTTAACATGTTAGAAGGCTCAAAAAGTCCTTTATTACCTACCCTTACGTTAATTTTTTTCAAATTTTGTTCAATAAATTCATCATAATTTGTTGTAATTATAAGTCTAGCCTTTTTTAACATATTAGAGAAAGCTTCAACTTCTTTTTTTACTCCTTCTTTAGGCTTTAAGTCAGAAAATATTAAAGCTATACGCTTTCTAAAAGGCGAAATTCCATCAGTATGGGCTACGCTAGGTGTTAAGCCTTCAATTGTTAACTTTTCATCAAAAAAATCCTGATTGTAATTTTTCTCTAGTTCATCTGCTAACTTAGTATATGCATCAAACTTATTGTTATATTTTTCCATTAGTTGATTATATTTCGAAAAATAAGTTTGCTCTATACTCGTTTCATTCCAAATCTTGTACAGCAATTTATCCCAAGTTGGTGCATTACTAAAATAACGTTGAGTTATACCCGAGCCAATAAATATAATAGGGAACTCATTATTTTTTTGTAAGTTCTCTAAAAATTCAGTACTCATTTTAATCACTTCCTTAATTCATAAGTTTATATCATATCTTGCTAAATATATATTAAATCACTGAAAATGAAATCTAATACTTTTTGCCCATAATTATCATTTTTCATCAAAATAAATAGCAAATATGACAATAAATAATGTTTAATAAAATTTAATGAACTCTTAAATTTCTTAATTAGATAAAAAGATATGTCTGTTAATAATATTCCGAGTACCTAATTTAAAAATATACATTTTTAAATTAGATAGGCTTTAGCCTATAGAAAGTTTTCTCCAAAGAATACCAAATCTGTTGGAATGGTAATGCAATTCAAAATATAAGATTAATTATTTATTTAGAAATAAGCAGATTTAATATTGAGAAAATTATAGTATTTTTAACAGTATCATATAATTTCTTTGATAAAACATCTCAAAAAAGGTGTAAATCATTTATTTTATGTAATATATTTAACCAATTAGCATAACGACTACAAAAATATGTTTTATATATAGCATTTTGTAATATTAAATCAAAATTTAATTTTTAAATATTTATTTAATAATTATTTCTTAATATTTTTTCAATAGTTTCTAGACTATAACGCAAGATTCAATTCAATAGTTGACGATTAAAATTTAATATAATGATACTTGAGTTTATGATGATTGCTAAGTATTGATACTTTAAACAAAAATGCCACCCTAATTTGGATGACATATAACTTGTTAATTTTGCTGTTGAATAAATCTGAAGAGTCCTAGCCTATCTAGTGCAGTCAATTTACCAATCGGCTTTTGACTAAAAACCAATTTTTTGTTTAGACGATAAAGTTTATGAGTGTCAACATAGGACTGCTTTTTTAACCCTGCTTCTGGCCAGTTTTGAATAGAATAGTACAATTGCTTAATCTGTGCTGACTTATGCTGATATTGGCTAGTAATCTTAAAAACCATGACGTATTCTCGACCAACTTCAATTACTAGAGCTGGGCGTACTTTGCTACCATGTATCTCGTCAAAAGGTACGTTAGCAATATAAATGTCCATTGGCTCCATTAGCCATTAACCATCCAGTCATGAAAATCAGGTGATTTTTTAGGATCATAATGTCCATTTTCATCAATATCAACATTCTCAACTGGTATTTGCTTAACCAAATTAGCCCAATCTAATGCTGTTGGTAGTTTTTTAATAGTAATTGCGCCATTCTCTAATTTGAATGATACCTCACTTCCCCTTTTCAAATCTAGAGCCTTCCGGATTGATGCTGGAATAACAACTTGTCCTTTTTGTGACACTTTGCCAGTTAAAGCATTTTCCATAACAATTTCTCCTTTTCGTTTTACGTCTTACTTCTTACAAATATTTTACTAAAATTATTGATCAATGCCAAGGATTTGAATCAATGAATTTTACTAATAAACTTTTCACACTAACAAAATATCATTCAAAAATTAATTATTTAGTACAAATTTCTCTTGTTTTTAAGCATCTGAACAAATGAGAGAAACTATTTAGTAAAAAGATTTTTATGCTACTTTTTATAATAATTGCTTTTCTCTTATCCAGAAAACACTGTGGTATAGCTCCGAAAACAAAAAACGTCCTAATTTTAGGGTTCACATCAATCTTTAAAATAGAAATTAGGACGCTTTTTTCTATTAAAAATACTATTACACAGGCATTTTTGCTTATTTCCTAGCCCGTTCCAATACCGTCACCGCTTCAACATGCGGTGTTTGTGGAAACATGTCAACAGGATCGATTTGATTAAAGGTGTAGCCTTCATTCATAAATTCCTGCAAATCACGAATCATGGTTGCGGGATTGCATGAGATATAAACAATCTTCTTTGGACTAGTATTTACTGCTGCCTCAATAAATTCAGGTGTTAATCCTTTGCGTGGCGGGTCGACAAAGATGACATCAGCTTTCATCCCCTTAGCTGCCCATCTTGGCATCACTTCTTCAGCCTTACCAGTCACATATTTGGCATTATTGATACCATTCAACTTAGCATTATTATTGGCATCTTTCACCGCATCAGACACGCTTTCAATTCCGCGGACAGATTTAACGTGCTTGGCAACGCTTAAACCAATAGTTCCAATACCAGAATAAGCATCAATCACGATATCATCAGGCTTTAAATCAGCTTTTTTGATAGCTAAATCATATAAACGGGGTGTTTGCAGTGAATTGATTTGAAAGAAACTTTCAGGAGAAATCTTAAATTTAACATCACCTATTTGGTCCGTAATTTGCGGCTTACCGAAGATCAAGTAATCAATCTTACCTAAGATAACGTTGGTCTTCTTCGGGTTATAATTCAATACTAAGCTAGTGACACCAGCAATTTGTTTAATAGCCTCTGCTACTTTTGGTAACTGAGGGAAATCTTTGTGCAAGCAAACCAAGATGACCATAATTTCACCAGTCGCTTTACTGCGGCGAACGTCCAAGTACCTGACTTCACCTTGATTATGAATTTCATCGTAAGCTGGAACACGATATTGTCTTAAAATATCACGCACAGCAACTAAAACGCGGTCAATTTCAGGATCAGTAGTAAAGAAATTGGTCAGAGGCACTAAGTCGTGTGAATGTTTTCTGAAAAAGCCAATTTCAAGCTGACCTTTAACTTCACGCACTGGCACCTGTGCCTTGTTACGGTAGCCTGTTTCTTCAGGACTAGGCAGGGTCTCGCCTACTTTTACATCATCCAAATGTGCTTTCTGCAGTAAATTTACTACTTGATTACGTTTAAATTCCAGCTGCTTATCGTATTTGATGTGTGCTAAAGATGCCAAGCCGGTTTGGACCCACTGGTTAAGTTTAATGTTAACCCGGTCAGGGCTTTCCTTAATAATTTGTTCGATTTTAGCAAAAGCAAAGTGTTTCTTTACTTTTAAAATCTTAGCTTCTACCGTTTCTCCCGGTAAAGCATTGTTGACAAATACTGTCATGCCCTCATAATGAGCTACTCCCATAGCTTCATATGATAAATCTGTAATTTCAAGCTTGATAATTTGATTCTTTTCCATATTTTGTCCTTTTTTACAAACACTAATTAATATCTTTATTTTACTAAAAATCCTAGCAAAAGTAATGCACAAGTCGATTTCTTAACATTGGATTAATTTCAACTTTTTCCCTTCACACTTACTTTAGTCTGTGTTACTTTTATTACTAATAACTTAAAGAAAGGACGTTTTTCATGAATAATTACGATACTAATTCAGATAGGCGCCAAATCCACACCATCTCCGAAACCAATACTTTTTTAACAAAAATGTATGCCTTGATGGCTGGTGCAGTACTTGTTTCTGCGTTAGCAGCTTACTTAACAATGACCGTATTCAGAAGCGCTGTGATGAACATGCCAGTGGCTATGATGTGGCTCATCTTATTTGTACCTTTTGGCTTATCAATGGGTATTAGTTTTAAAGCTGATCGCAATCCAGTTGCCAGTCTAGTAATGTTAACGATACTATCAGCAATTTACGGTTTTGAATTTGCCTTAATTGCAGGCTTTTATACCGGCACCCAAATTACTTCTGCCTTTGTTTCAGCAGCAACGGTGTTCATTGCCATGGCTTTGTTTGGCACTTTTACTAAAAGAGATATGACTAACTGGAATTCATACTTGAGTGCAGCTTTACTTGGCTTTGTTGTTGCCTTGATAGTTAATATGTTTTTACGTAACCCGGCTGTTACTTATGTCTTCTCATTTATTGGGGTCATTCTTTTTACAGGTTTAACTGCCAGCGACGCCAACAAAATGAAAGCCATTTACACTAATTATGGCGACCAAGTTTCAACTAACGGCTTAGCAGTTCTCGGTGCATTGCAACTTTACCTTGATTTCATTAACATTTTTATGTTCTTACTAGAAATCTTTGGTGGCAGTGGCAATAGTCGCAACTAATTGATTTTGTTACTAAACTAAAGAAGCAATTACTCGTGAAAGTAATTGCTTCTTTTTTGTGCTTTATCTATTCGCCAACGAAAAATTCAATTCGTTGTTGTAAATTTTTAAAAGTAACAGGACAATAATCACCAATTTCACCATCAAGGTTAACCGGCAATTTTTCGCCTTTGCTTTTACCCATTAATTCAATTTTTAAACTACGCGTCTTAGTGTAAATAATGTCAGGATCATCAACGTGTTTGCCGTTTAAAGCTAAAGCCATTAATTTTAACAACTTTACTGGTTCAGACGGCTTGACAATTATTAATTGAAACAAGCCATCACTTAGTTCAGCATCAGGCATAATTTGTTCAAAACCACCAATAGAATTAGTCATTCCGAGCAATAGCATAGACAGTTTGCCTTCGTATACGCCCTCATCATAGGTAAGACGAAGTTCATTTTCAGTAAGATGTGGCAACATTTCCGCACCCTTAATTAAGTAGGCAGTATAGCCAAGTGCAGACTTTACTTCCGACGGAACACCATATGTCAGTTCAGTCAATGAACCACAAGCAGCAATATTAACAAAATACTGAATATCCTTGGCAAAAGTTGCCTCACCAATATCCATTTTACGGGTTTTATTTTTGAGAATAACCTTTGTTGCTTCAGCAATATCATCTCGCGGTATATGCAGAGCACGAGCATAATCGTTAGTAGTACCGGCAGGAATAATTGCCATCTTTGGTCTTTTTTCCAAATTTGCAATACCGTTTACTACCTCATTGATGGTGCCATCACCGCCAGCGGCAACAATCAAATCAAAGCCTTCATTAGCTACCCGAGTTGCTTCTTTTTGCGCACTCTGCTTTTCTGGCTTGGTTCTAAATGCACTTGCCTCATACCCAGCTTGTTCCAAAACGTCCAATATATCCGCGACATTTTTAGGCATCTGTTCGTGACCAGATACAGGATTATAGATCAATCTTGCTTTTTCAGTCATAATTTCTACCCTTATTACTTCAAAACTTACTTAACGCTTCTGCAATTCTTCATTCAGCAACTTATTAATTACCTTTGGATTGGCCTTGCCCCTGGTTTGTTTCATCAACTGCCCGACAAGATAACCAATTGCCCGATCCTTACCGTTCTTAAAGTCTTCTACCGATTGTGGGTTGTTATCAACAACCTCTTTAACCATAGGTGCCAAGACGCTGGTATCAGATAACTGCACCATACCTTTGTCTTCAACGTATTTCTTAGGGTCTGTACCATTAGCGATTGTCTCTGCAAAGACCTTTTTAGCTATTTTAGAAGAAATCGTACCATCTTTAATCAATTTAATCATGGCAGCTAAATGCTCCGGTGTCAACTTAATATCAGCAAGTTCAACCCGATTATCATTCAAATAACCATTAACTTGAGTGTTCATCCAGTTAGCAGCAAGCTGGGGATCAGCTCCTGCAGCAACAGTCTGATCAAAGAAGTCTGAACTTTCTTTAGTTTGCAAAAGAACATTAGCGTCATATTCTTTTAAACCAAATTCATTCACGTATTGGTTGTATCGTTCTTCAGCTGAACGTGGCAAAGTTGATTTGATTTCATCAATCCACTCTTGGCTGATATGATCAGGAGCAATATCAGGTTCAGGGAAGTAACGGTAATCAGCATCGCCTTCTTTGACACGTTCCAAAACTGTTTTACCAGTTGCTTCATCAAAGCGGCGAGTAGAAAGTTGCACGCGACCACCAGATAGTAGGACTTGAGCTTGACGCTTTTCTTCATATGCCAAAGACTTACGCACATGTTCAAAAGAGTTCAAGTTCTTCATTTCAACTTTGGTACCCAGTTCCTTTTGACCGGCAGGTCTAATGGAAATGTTGGTATCAACACGCATTGATCCCTCTTCCATCTTAACATCGGAAGCACCGGTAAATTGCACTATCTTACGCAATTTTTCAAGGTAAGCATAGCCTTCATCCGGATCAGCAATTTCGGGCTCAGAAACAACTTCAAGTAAAGGAACACCCTGCCGGTTTAAGTCAACGTAAGAATAACCGTTGGTCCCATGAGTATTCTTGCCGGCATCTTCCTCAATATGCATTTCATGAATTCCAATGCGCTTTTTCTTACCATGAGATTCAATTTCAACATAACCATCACGAGCTAGTGGTTGGAAAAATTGGGTAATCTGGTAAGCCTTAGGGCTATCTGGGTAGTAGTAATTTTTCCGGTCAAAATGAGTTGTTGGCAAAATATGAGCATGTGTGGCTAATGCAACCATAATGCCTAAGCGGTAAACGTCCTTGTTAACGTAAGGTAAAACACCTGGCATCGCCCAATCAATGACATTTGTTTCCGTGTTGGGTTTAGCACCATAACTTACTGGCGAAGGTGAAAAAATCTTACTTTTAGTTTTTAATTCAAAGTGAACTTCGAATCCAATCGTTGATTTAAAATTCATCAGTTAATCCTCCATTCCAGTTGGTGTTTTTTCATAAAACTTATTAGTTCTTTCGATAAAATCAGCTACTTGGAAAATGCTGCCTTCATCAAACCGTTTGGCCATAATCTGCAGTCCTACAGGCATTCCATCAACTAAACCAGCAGGAACACTGGCAGCAGGAATTCCTGCTAAGTTGGCTGAAATTGTCAAGATATCATTATTGTACATTTTAATTGGGTCGGAAATTTCACTACCGATGCCAAAAGCAGGAGTGGTAGTGGTTGGGCCCACAATCACGTCATTCTCAGCAAAAATCTGATCGAATTCGTCACAAATTAACGTTCTCACTTTAGATGCTTGTCTAAAGAAACGATCATAAGAGCCAGCCGAAAGTGCAAAAGAGCCCAGCATAATCCGGCGCTTAACTTCTTCGCCAAAGCCTTCTGAACGCGACTTAACGTAAACATCTAATAGGTTCTTAGTATCTTGAGCACGGTAGCCGTAACGAATACCATCAAATCTTTGCAGGTTTGATGAAGCCTCACTTGAAGCAATAATGTAATAGTCGGGAACTACATACTTGGTTAAAGGCAAAGATACCTCAGTAATGATTGCTCCAGCATTTTCCAAAGCATCAATTTGTTCTTGAATTGCCTTGCGCATATCACCATCAACAGCAGCCATGTATTCTTTAACTACCGCTACATGCATACCCTTAACATCTTGACCAATGTACTTGGTAAAATCAGGCACCGCTCTAGTCGAAAGAGTAGAGTCGTGCTCGTCACTACCCGCAATAACATTTAAAACTTGAGCCGAAGTTTTTGCCCGCTTACTCATCACGCCGATTTCATCTAAGGAAGAAGCAAAAGCAATTAAACCCCAGCGGGAAACTCGGCCGTATGTCGGCTTGATACCAAAAATGCCGTTAAACGCGGAAGGCTGCCTGATCGAACCACCAGTGTCTGAACCCAAAGCAGCAACGACTTGGCCCGAGGCAACAGCAACAGCTGAACCACCAGATGAACCGCCTGGTACTTTGTCCAAATTCCACGGATTGTGGGTAATGCCAAAGTATGAATGTTCCGTAGAAGAACCCATCGCAAACTCATCCATGTTGGTTTTACCCACAAAAGTCACTTGCGCCTTTTTTAATCTTTCAATGACAGTCGCATCATATACCGGAATGTAATTATCTAGAATATGACTAGCTGCCGTTGTTTTAACACCATCAGTAATAATGTTGTCTTTAATGGCAATGGGAATGCCAGCAAGTTTGTTTTGGTCAAAATCAAGATCACTTGCAGGTTTTGCATCTTCTTGAACAGTAATCCAAGCGTTCAACTTGTCATCTGTTTTTTTAATATTATCAATTGTATCTTGCGCTAATTTGTCGGCTGACAAAGTCTTGTGGGCAAGTTTTTCATTTAAAGAGTCAATATCTTCATTTAAGTAATTCATTACTCGTCCTCATCCTTATTAATAATTACTGGAACCTTAATGAAGCCATTGGCCTGTTCAGGAACATTTTTCATTAATTCAGCTCGATCTTGCCAGTGTTCAGGCTCATCTTCTCTGAAAACCGTATCGCGATCAACAACCTGAACGGTTTCTTTCACACCAGTAGTATTAACTTCTGATAATTGATCAGCCATATTAATAATTGAACTCATTTGTTCAGTTACCTTGCTGATATCTTTTTCATCAATCTCAAGCCGCGACAAAGTCGCAACGTGTTTAATTGTATCTTCTGTAATTTCCACGCAAATATACCTCCTTATTCGCCACCATAAATATGGACTTGATAACTACTATCCCCTGTTTCTTTAGCAACTAAAGCCTGGATATCATTAACGGAACCAATCTTAATTTCGATGGGCACGTTATTAGCCAAATACTTCTTTGCGGTTGATAAAACCAGCCTGGTAAAACTTTGAATTTGCTCATACCCATAAAACTGGGTAGTAATTGTAATATTTTCTTGAGCTAACTTACCATTTTCATAGCGTAAAGTTGCTGTTACACCACTGATATTAGGGAAATAATTTTGAATAGATTCTTTAAAACTATTGAAACTGGAAGCATCACTGCTATTAATTGCTTTTTTACCACCAACCGTTGGTAAAACTTCCGCTTGAGTATTAATAGTTTTCCATTTAGTTATTTTACTACTATTAGCGGCCGCTGTCCCGCTCAAAAAGTAAGTTCCAGCCACTAAAGAGTCCTTACTTTCTTTGGCAAAAAGCCCAACCGTAATTGGAATGTTCTTTAAGGCTTTCTTTTTCCGTAAACGAGCCACTACTTTTTGGGCCACTTCTTGTCCGTACTGCTTTTGCTGCGTACGTGAAATTTGTGCCTGGTATTCAGGACCATCTTTTTTCTTTTGATAATAGTCAATTGAATTAAGAGCAAGCCCAATACTAATACCACCTATGTGGTAATTTGAACCGGAACCCGTCAAAAAATCTTGTTCAATTATTTCTTCTAAATAAATTGGTTGGTAATTTTTCTTAGTTCCTATTTTGGGATTAAGGCCAGTGGGATTTGACTTTGACTTTCGTCCCAGCCATTGATTGGCTACAGTGGCAGAAATGTACTGGCCTTCCTGAAAGACATATGAATTTGTTGAATAAACACCTTTAGAAATCTGGACCAAGCCTCGTTCTAATTCTCTGGTGTCAACAGAATTATCATTATCAGTCGCTGTCAGGCCAGATATTGGACTTGTTACATAATGCCCGTTTTTAAGCAAAACAGTATATCCATTATTACCAGTATCAGTAGTTTGATATGTTTTAGGGCTTGAATTCGATGATGTTTTAGCGTTATTCGCCAAGTTGGAATTTTTCAAGTTGCCGCAAGCCGTCAAACTCAATGATATTCCCAAAAGCGTTAATATTTGCAAGTATTTTTTCACTTTAAAAGTTCCTTTATTTAACTTGAGCAATTGCTTCTTCCTCAGTCAATAACGATACACCGAGCTTCTGCGCTTTGGTGTATTTGGAACCAGCGTCCTGACCATAAATTACATAATCGGTTTTCCTTGAAACTGAACCAGTTACCTTAGCACCAAGTGCTTGTAATTTCTTGGTAAACTCACTTCTAGTGTAATGCGCCAGAGTTCCTGTTAAAACGACAGTTTTACCTTTAAAGTAATTGTCAGGGATTGTTGCAGTGTCTGCTGGCTCTGCACCCAGATAATCCATGTTAACACCACTATTTTTAAGTTCATTAACTAGATCTTTAACTTCATCTTGAGCAAAATAAGTGGTTAAAGATTCTGCAATTGTCATCCCTATTGTAGCGATAGCAGCTACATCTTGCACGTCTGCAGTTATAATCTTTGCCATATTTTTAAACTTTTGTGCAATTAATCTGGCAGCCTTTGCACCGACATGATCAATTCCAAGTCCAGTTAACAATAATTCAACGGAATTTCTTTTTGAATTATTGATGGCGTTTAATAAATTGCTGATAGATTTATCTTTAAAATGATCCAGTTTTTCCAAATCAGCAGCGGTTAAATGATACAAATCAGCTACATTATGAACTAGACCATTCTTAATTAACTGCCGCACGATCTTAGGCCCTAAGCCGTCAATATTCATAGCCGGTCTTGAAGCAAAATGAGTTATGCCCTCTTCAATTTGAGCAGGACACGACGGATTAACACAGCGCAATGCTACTTCATCTTTTAGATGAATCAATTTTTCTCCACACGACGGGCAAGTTGTTGGAATCGGATAAGGTTGAGCATCCTTCGGCCTTTTAGCTAATACCACTTCTGAAATCTCGGGTATAATATCACCCGCTTTATGTAACATAACGGTATCGCCAATACGGACATCTTTTTGTTGCAATAAATCGGCGTTATGCAAAACAGCATGAGAAACTGTAGTACCAGCTAACTGGACAGGATCCATAATCGCAGTTGGCGTTACAACTCCAGTACGACCAACCGTCCACTTAATTTCATGAACCACAGTTTCCTGCTCTTCAGGAGGAAATTTATACGCTATTTCCCACCGTGGCACTTTGACGGTATTTCCTAGTTCTTGTTGCAAATCCAAATCGTCAACTTTTAAAACGATCCCGTCAATACCGTAATCTAGCGAATTTCTTTTAGCAGTATATTCGTCAATAAAAGCAAAAATATCGGCCATTTTCGCAATTCTGCGACCGGTTTGATTAGTATGAAAACCCAGCTGCGTCATCTTTTCAATGGCTTGGTGTTGGCTGGTAATTTCTGCTGGCGGATTAACCAAGGTATAAATAAATGTGCTCAAGTGCCGGTGTTTGGTAATACTTGCATCTAATTGCCGTAAAGAGCCGGCTGCGGCGTTGCGCGGATTAGCAAAAGTTGTTTCACCTTTTTCATCACGCTCCGCATTGAGTTTAGCAAACGGTTCTTTACCCATGTAACATTCACCCCGGACTTCCGTGGTCAATTTTGCGGGCAAGGTTTGCGGTATATCAGAAATATAGCGTGCATTAGGAGTAACATCTTCACCTACTTGACCATTTCCCCTGGTAGAAGCCCTGGTTAATTTACCGTCAGTATATTCTAAGGCAATAGACAGACCATCTATCTTTAATTCGACATTATAAGCAACTTCGTGACCTATTTGTTTTTGCACTCTGTCATCAAATTCCTGCAGTTCTTCTTTAGAAAAAACATCTCCCATTGATAACATTGGAATTTCATGAGTAACCTTAGTAAACTGATTGTCAATCTGTCCCCCTACTTTTTGAGTAATGGAATCTTGTGACACCAGCTGCGGAAATTCCTGCTCAAGTTCAACTAAACGATTATAGTTTTTATCGTACACATTATCTTCAACTTCAGGTGTGTCCTTTGTATAATAGGCATTTGCCCATTCGTCTAGTTTATCTCTTAGAGCTGCGACTTCTTTTCTGGCCTCATCAAGAGTTAAATCTGCCATTTTCTTCCTCCTGATTTAAAACTATTTTTTTATTTCTGCTTTTATTATACCTTTTTAATTGGTGCAAATGCTGCTAGAAGCCGCTTGATTCCCTTACCACTAAAAGCAATATCAAGTTCCATATCTTCGCCCTTGCCGTTAACTTTAGTTACAACGCCTCTGCCCCAGGACTTATGCTCTACCTGGTCGCCGACATTCCAGCCTTTTTTCTCCGCTCCTACTGCACCAGCAGGTTTAACTTTTGGAGTATAAACTTGTGCACGTGCCCGTTCATCACTATTAGCAAATGGTGCAGTTTCAGCTTGCAAGTTAGCACTAGTCAAAGTAATTGGAACGGAATTTTCAATATTCAGGTCGTCTTGATCAATTTCTGCCAAAAATCTGGAAGGAGGATTATTTTGCATTCTGCCATACATCATGCGTGAGTAAGCATTGGTTAAAAACAGTTCGCGCTTAGCTCGGGTAATACCCACATAAGCCAATCTGCGCTCTTCTTCCAGCTGATCATCTTCCATCAAAGCGCGGGACAAAGGAAAAAGTCCATCTTCCATTCCCACTAAAAAGACTACTGGAAATTCCAGTCCCTTCGCAGCGTGTAATGTCATTAACGCAACTTGATCATCATTATTGGCCAAATCATCTTGGTCACTTAAAAGAGAAACCTCGGCCAAAAATTCACTCAAAGCATTTTCAGCGTCATCATTTTCTTCATATTCATCGTCAAAACGCTTAGTAACAGACAAAAATTCATCCAGGTTTTCTAATCTAGTTTCTGCTTCAATTGTATGTTCAGCTTTCAAGGCAGCAGTATAGCCAAAGTCTTGCAGTATTTTTTCAGTCAAACCAGTAACTGTATGATCTTTAGCGAAGTTAATCGCATCGCGTAGTTTAGCGCCAAAATCACTTAGTCTGGCGGCTGCCCGAGCAGTAACGCCCGACATACTAATGTGATCAAAGGCTCCTAAAATTGATAAATTGTTATCACGGGCAAAGTCCATAAAACGCCGCACACTTACTGGTCCAATACCGCGCTTAGGGGTATTAATAATCCGGTTGAAACTCATGGAATCGCTGGGATTAGCAACTAACTTTAAATAAGCCATAATATCCATGATTTCTTTTCTATCATAGAACTTATGACCACCAACAATTTGGTAAGGAACATTTGACTTAACAAAGGACTCCTCAACTGTTCTGGATTGCGCATTAGTACGGTATAATACCGCAAAATCGTGATAAGAACGCTTTTTCTCTTTTACCTCTTCTTGTATTTTAGCAATAATAAAATGCGCTTCATCGTCGCCACTTTGGGCGCGATAATAAGTTACTTTTGCACCTTCACCTTGGTCTGTCCACAGCTTTTTGGCTTTGCGGTTACGATTATTCTTAATTACGGCATTAGCAGCTGCTAAAATATGACCAGTTGAACGGTAATTTTGCTCCAGTTTGACAGTTTGCACGCCATCATCATGATAGTCCTGCTCAAAATTCATAATGTTTTCCATGTTGGCACCGCGCCAGCCATAGATTGACTGATCTGCATCACCGACAACACAGATATTTTTATATTGTGCAGCTAAAGCATGACACAGTTCGTATTGTGCCTGGTTGGTATCCTGGTATTCATCTACCAGTAAATAACGAAATTTATTTTGATAATAATGTAAAACTGTCGGAGCCTTTTTGAATAAAACCAGAGTTTGCATAATCAAATCATCAAAGTCCATAATTTGATCATTCTTTAGGCGTTTTTGATACTCCTGATACACTTGAGCAGTTATTTTTTCAAAAGGTGAGGCAGCGCTAGCTGAAAATGCATCTGGAGTAAGTAAATCATTTTTGCCATTGGAAATGGCAGACAAAATCCTCCGTGGTTCATACATTTTGGGATTAATATTTTGCTCTTTTTGAATATGTTTAATTAAAGTGAGCTGTTCAGCTGAATCAGCAATCGAAAAATTACTGCTATAACCAATTTTTTCAGCATCCCGTCTTAATATGCGGACACAAAGAGCATGAAAAGTCGACATCCAGATACCGTCAGCCTGCTGGCCCAATAACTTATATTCGCGCTCTTTCATTTCAGTAGCGGCTTTATTGGTAAAAGTAATAGCCAAAATATTCCAAGGCGCGATCCCTTTTTCAGCAACCAGATAAGCAATTCGCCGCGTTAGCACGGATGTTTTCCCGGAACCAGCTCCAGCAACGACTAATAAAGGCCCTTCTGTAATCTGTACTGCTTTTTTTTGCTGTGGATTTAAACCTTTTAAAATTGATTCTACGCTCATTCTGAATCCTCTCACCCTAAAAATTATAACTCTTCTATTGTACCAAAAATCGTAATTGTATTTGCTACCCTGTGCATTCTATTTATCAAAACGGTCAAGATTGTATTCTTCAATTAATTTAATCAGTTTGTCCGCATAATCAGGGTCGGTGGCATAGCCGTCTTTGACTAAAGCATGAGCCTGAGCCTCATAATTTTTGGCTGCCAGAACGTGTCGGTACTGCTTGGCATCCCAAGTTGTCCCTTTTTGGAACAAGCGCGCATGTGCCCTGATTGAAGCTTCATAAGAGTCATAAATTTGAAAACGAGCTTTAATTTCAATCCACTTGCCTTTTTCAAATTCTTTGGTTTTCAAGACAGCAGAGGTATTAGGGTTATTGCCTTTGACACCAAAGAGGTTATTGTATTTTTGCGAAAGATCGCTTTTACCATAATCACTTTCGAGACAGGCTTGGGCAATAGTAATACTAGGTAAAAGATCAAAAGATTTATCCACTTCTTTAGCTATCGGGCCAATTTCTCGGATAAAGGCCTTATGCTGTCTGATAATCTTTTGCCTTGCTTCTTCACGCGCAAGCTGCTCTTGTCTAATCTGTTCAGACTGAATTGCCTGCCTCCGATAATAACGAAAAGCCACAAAAGCAATTATTAACAAAAATAAAATAATAAAAGTGCGCATAATGATTGCTGTATTAGATAACTTCTTGCTTCTTCGTTTTCTCGCCATTTGTTTTCCCTTGCTTTAAAAAATCTCTTCTTAAGTATAACCTCTCTTAATTATAAAACTATGCAACATAATTAATTTTTAAAATAAAGTTAGTTGGTTGCAAAATAAATCTGCTCAAAAAAATTAAGCACAAAAAAATGGAGCCAAAGCTCCATTAAAGCAAATGCGGGCAAGAAGACTCGAACTTCCACGATCTAAAAGCGATCACAAGATCCTTAGTCTTGCGCGTCTGCCATTCCGCCATGCCCGCAACACATTCAATACTATAACCCAAAATTGAATTTAGCACAAGAGTTTTCTTAATCATTTTTATGTAAAAGCGGTTAATTTACCATCTGCTCGGTGACATACTTAGCGTATAAACTATGCTTTTGCATCAATTCGTGGTGGGTTCCATGGCCCGTAACCTTACCGTGTTCTATAAAATATATTTGATCGGCATTAACAATCGTCGCCAGTCGGTGCGCAATTACCAAAGTAGTTCTGTTAACCATCAGTTTATCGAGTGCTTGTTGCACTTTTCCCTCTGATTCTGAATCGAGACTCGCAGTAGCTTCATCCAGCATTAAAATCTTGGGATCACGTAAAAAAGCTCGGGCAATAGCTAAGCGTTGCTTTTGACCACCAGAGAGCTTAATTCCGCGCTCACCTATTTCAGTCTCCATCTGATCAGGAAATTCACGGACAAATTGATCCGCATAAGCCAAAGAAAGTCCATGCCAAAGATCTTCATCGGTCATCTTTTTAGTTAAACCATAAACCAGGTTTTCCCGAATTGTTCCAGAAAAAATAGCACTATTTTGAGAAACATAGCCTATTTGGCAGCGCCAATTTGCCAGGTCAATATCTTGAATGTTCTGGTTTCCAATAGTAATTTTGCCACTATCCGGTTGGTAAAACCGCTCTAGTAATGCAAAAATAGTTGACTTCCCGCCACCACTGGGACCAGCAAAAGCAATTACAGAATTTGGCCGTGAAACAAATGAAATTGACTGTAAAACTGGTTCATTTTTCACATAGCTGAAATTCAGATTTTGTGCAGTTAAAGTTTTATTAGTTAAATCGCAGGTCTGTTGACCCGAGTTCTTTTCGGGCTCTATTCGTAAAATTTCTTGGATACGTTCAGTTGAGCCTAAGGCTTTTTGAATCTGGGAGAAAAAGGTGGCAAAATTGGCAACAGGGCCAATAACATTAAATAAGTACAGTAAAAAGGCCACTAATGAACCACTTGTTAAAGAACCTTGACCAACGCGAATAATGCCAAAAGCCAAAATGCCGGCAAAAGCAGCCATCATCAAGGTCATAATGATTGGCTGTAAAACAGCTTCGACGCGTGCGTCTAAAACTCCAATGGTGAAAATTTTATTGATTCGGTGATTACCAGCTTCCTGCTCATGTTTTTCGCCGTTACTGGATTTAATCAAGCGGACCTCAGATAGTTTTTCACTGACCTCACCATTAAATTTGGCTGTTTCCGCTTGTAGTTTCCGACCTAGTCTCACCATTATGCGACCAACCGGTAATAAAATTACTACCACAATAGGAACTACGACAAACATTAAGGTGGCCATTTCCCAATCCATCACAAATAAAATGATTAATGAGAAAAATAATTGGATTGCGCCGGTAATAAAATTAGGAAACTGCGAAGCCAGTAAATCTTTTATTATTCCAGTATCATTGACTAGTCGCGAGCTGCTTTCACCCACTTTATTAGCATCAAAATAAGTAACAGGTAATTTTAAAAGGTGAGCCCATAAGCGTTCACGCAGGGTCTTGACTACGCTTTCACCAAAATAGCGCAGTACATATCCACCCAAAGTTCCTAAAACTAGCTGCAACACAAAAACTATAATGATAATAATTAAACTTGAATAATTAAAGTTATCCCATTTACTAGTGTCCACTAGCTGCCTGGTTAATAAAGGTAATGCTAAATTGGCTGCACTTGTGATAAGACTAAGTAATAAGCCAATTATGAACAAAGACTTTTTCACATTTAAACTTTTTAGCAGGTCTAAAAAGTCACTAATTTTAACATTTTGCTTTCCATCTTTACGTGACTTAAATGCCATAAAAGATACCGGCTTTCCTTATTTAGACTAAATAAAAAAGTTTTTCAATAATTGAAAAACTTTAATCATGTTGCTAATTATAAATCTTCATCTTCATTATGCCAAAATTTACGCCAAAAGTCGCGGTCATAACCGTGCATCTTATCATAATTGCAATAATTTCTGTTAAAATCTTCGCGAGGGCAGTCATGATGGTAGTGATGCCGTTCATGCATATGATGACACATAGCGCGCATATCTGATCTTGAAAAATGATGCTCAGCAGCATATTCACGCCATTTTTTAATTCTTTCCATTCGATAGGCCGGATCAACAAAAGAACTGGCTTTATCCTTAAAATCATCATCCCAGCCCGCAGCAATTTTTTGCAGATACTGACCAAATTGGTCTTGCTCTTCTGCAGTTAAACCGGCAAAAAATGGCGCAGTATCTTGCTTGTCTTTTTGTTCAGCCAACTTTGCGGCCTTTTCTTTTCCGCTCTCTGTTAGATAAACTCGTTTAACCCGTTTGTCTTGCTCATCAACTTCACGTTGGATATCGCCTTTTAACTCCATTTTTTTCAATAATTCTGCTAAAGACCCGGGCTTCAGAGCCAAAATCTCAGCCAGATAATTTTGAGTTAAGCCGTCTTCTAACTTTAAGATTGCTAAAACTCGTTTTTGACCAGATATTGGTTCTTTATTCTGAAACAGGTAGTAGCGACTGGCACGCATAATAAAATGAAGTTGTTTCATTAATTGATCACTTGTTTGACTCATAGTTAAACTCCTTTAAACTAAAACAGCAAATTGTTAGGTACCTAATATGTTTTACAAGTTAATTATAGTTTGGTACCTAACATTTTGTCAAACCAAAAATTTTTAAGTTGTTTTTAAGTCACCTGTGGTCAACCAGCTTCAATTTACCTTTACAATGACCACACGCATATCGTCGTAAATCTAGCCGGCGAACTCGCCAATATTTTTGTCCGCAAACTGTGCAAACGTATAAGTATTTTGCTTTGCTTTTGCGTCTGAGACCAATATCCGGTGCATACCTTGAACCACCAACTTTATTAAGTAAAACTTTAAAATCATGGTCTTGATGACGATATCCTCTGTGATTTAAATGTAAGTGGTAATGCGTCAATTCGTGCTTAATTATGCCAATCAATTCTTGATAATATTGCGGCACTAAAAAATGCGCATTAATTTCAATGTGGTGATCATCTAAGTGATACCGACCACCAGTTGTTGTCATGCGCTTATTAATTTTTACTTGGTGCTTAAATTGTTTGCCAAAATATTTGAGAGAAACTTCTTCCACCAAGTTCTGTAATTCTTCTTCAGTCAGATTATCTGAAAACTTTGGCATATAGTGCTGCCTCTTTTTTCGTTTTGATCCTGACTTTCAGAGCTGTCACTAATTTTCTTTTTAACGGCTTAGCTCCTTCCATCCATGTGCCAGTAAAAACATGGATGGTCTTTGACTGCGCAGAAGGATTACAAAGTACTCCATCCGGATAAACGTGTATACCGGTCTGCAATTGCTGCTCCTTGTTATTAGGCTGAGCACCATATTTATTTTTTAAAATATCAGATACAGAAACAGTATTCACTCCTGCTAATTGGTCTTGTTTGTCAAACGTAAAATTACGGTCATCATAATAAGAAAGCATGTCTTTAATCAGTGGATGACCTTTTTCCGCTCCAAATACTGCTGTAAAAGGATTATCCTTATTTTCAAAGCCGACAAAAGCTTTATTATTTAACAAATCGTGCAAATTATCCAAAACTAAAACATCCGTATCCAGATAGATACCGCCCATTTCATAGACTGCTTTAGCTCGAATGTAATCTGAAACAAAGGCCCATTTTTTAGCTTGATATGCTTGTTCTACATATTTATTTTCGTGAATATCAAAATTGTGTTCGTTCCATTCGATAATTTGATAATCCTGCAAGTGTTTTGACCAGGTCTTCATGCAACGCTGAATATTCTGTGGTTTAGGGTTACCCCCTACCCACACATAATGAATTATTTTGGGAATCATTTATTAACCTCTGGTAAAAAATTTTTTCAATAACAAAATTATGTCTTGGTTAAAATCGAGTTTTAATAAAAACATTAACGCGATATATAAAACAAACATAATGATTGATTTGCAGAGCATATTAAGAAATGCCGAAGCAAACATTTGGGGCAAAAGGAGACCTACTAGCAAAACAATAGCAGCAATTATAAAATACTTGGGAATTTCACGAAAAGAGTATTTAAAATCGTAACCATCCCGCACAATCCACAAACGCAAAAGTAAAACTATAAACTCGGTTATTAAAATTGCTATCATAGCACCTGTTGCACCGTATAGTTGATCCAGAAAATAGCTTAATATTACTTCCAAGAAAGCACCAACTATGACTGGAATGGCATAATCGCGATCTCGATGATTGGCAAGCGCAAATTGATTAGCGAATACTCCGCCAGTTGGAATCATAATGATAGTTAAGGTAAAGAAAAACATCAACGGTGTCATAGGAATGAATTTATGACCGAAAAAGAAAGGCACAAATTCCTTGGTATTAGCCATAATAATAACTGCAAACAAAGTTCCCAGCATAACCGTCGCTTCAAGGGACTTTTTTAAAACTATTCGTTGTTCTTTTTTCCCTTCACCCGCCATTTTAGGCATAATCACTAAGGAAATACTGGTTACAATTCCCAAAACCATGTTAGAAATTCTTTGGGAATTATCATAAAAGGCAACCTGCGTCGAATTTTGAAAGAGACCCAAAATAGGTTTATCAAGCGAGGTATAAATTTGGGTAGCAATTTGGGGAATTAACAGGGTAATGATTGCTTTAACAGTCGCGCGGTATTGATAGAAATGTCTGACCGGTCCACCAACATAGCGGTGAATGTCAAACCAAAAAACAAATGAACCCAGCATTGTTGAAACTGACATGATCAACATGTACTTCCAGAGATCGCCTGGATTTTTTACCCATAATAAGATCAGAATGACAGAAACCAGCTTAACCGCAGTATTTTTTAACACAACACGACCAAAATCAGCTAATCCCTGAAAGAACCACGAAATATCAACTTGAGCTGAAATAAGATAGGGCACCATTAATAGTAAATATTGACCGTACTTAATCTTAAAAAAGCTGGTAACAGCAATTACTATCACTATTGTGACGAATCCAGCTATGGCCTGAAAATACCATAAGCCCCAAAAGGCCTTGGTTAAATCCTGCTCGCTGCCAAAGGCTCTAATCTGAGAAATTGTCCTCATCCCAATATAGGACACTGAAAGAGTACAGAAAATCATTAAAAACTGAACAATATTATTGACGTTGCTGTATATCCCATATGTTTTGGGACCTAAAATTCTTGAAAGATAGGGAACTGTTATTAACGGTACTAATACCAGAAAAATTTGGTAAACCGCATTATACAGAATGTTTAAAAAAGTTCTTTTCACAACTTACCCTCTAAATACTCTTTAACAACTGAACTACATTTGCGCAACTTGATTGGTCTTGAACCTGATTTGTTAATTCTAACCAGTAACGACGTTTCGCCCCGTAGCGATCGGGCCTTGTAAGTGCTTGCAAGAGTTCTTGCTGTGTCTTTACACATATTCCAGGTACAATTTCTTCATAAGGTCCCATTAAAAGGCCACGCTTTTCTTCGTATTGCCGTAAATAATTGGTTATAAATATTATCGGCTTATCAATATTTAAATAATCAAAATAAATTGAGGAAAAATCTGTAATCAGAAAAGCAGTATTACCCAAAAGCTCATAAAGGTCAATATCTTGCTGATATAAATAATCATTATTAAGAAAGGCAATATTAGAATAATTACTCTGCAAATGCTTAAAAAGTTTCATTTCATAAGGATGCAGTTTCACTACTAAATATTGGTGATTCTTTTTTAATGAATTATTTAACTGCTCAATGTTAAAATCAAACAGCGTTAAAAAATTACCCTGCTGAACTTGCTTCATAATTTGACTGTCTTCCATTTCATAACGAAATGTTGGCATATAAATACCAATTTGCGCCTCATCATCCTCGGTTTTAAATAAATCACCAAGTAGCTGTTTTTTACTAATAACTGGGTTTTTCAAAGCATCAATACGAGGAAAACCAGTTTTATGATACTTATTAGATTCAATTCCGCAGCAGGCACTCATCAAGCTTTCATATAAATCGCTGCTTGAGCAAACTATATCAGCATTCTTTTGCCACAACTTAGCATTGCGCTGGTCAACCTTGGAACTAGTATTATTGGCCATGAAGCCCATGCGTTTAAGGGGTATACCGTGCCAAAACTGAATATTAACCTGCCTGGCATGAACTTTGAACGGCTGATGTGTGGTGAACACAAATTTCGCTGCCCCAATTTTTCGCCAAGTTTTAAGTGGCAAATGTGACGATGGCCAAGGTTCTACAATAGTAACCTCATATTCGGGATGGCTTTTTTGTAAATATTTACCAAACAGATAGCCATTGGAGCCAGAACGACCTGCACCATTAAGAACAACCACTTTATTGTTTTGTATTGGTGTAAAACGAGCAATCATTTTCATTGCCAACAAATATAAACGAAATAAAAAACTTTTCATTATTTAACTTCCCAATTTATTACCTAGTATTAGGGTACAGAAAAAGCCTGAGATAACTCAAGCTTTTTTACTTTATTTTTTAGTTTTTTAATGATTATTGCTTATAAGGACAATTAAAACTCGTTTTAATAAATTGCCAGGGGCTCTTTGCGTTCAGGCTTAGGATATGCCTTTTCCAAAATCTGCAAGTCTTCTGGAGTTAGCTCAATATCTAAAGCTTTCAGGTTGGATAATAAATGCTTTGAGCTACTGCTCTTTGGTATTGCCAAAACATCGGGCTGTTGCATTACCCAGGCAAGTAAAATTTGATAAGCACTTGCCTCGTGTTTCTCAGCAACTTGTAAAACGGCCTCGTTTTTCATCATTGTGCTGCCCATTTTTGGTCCACGTCCTAAAGGACTATAAGCAATTAGTGGAACGTGATGCTCTCTTTGCCAAGGTAAAAGACTATATTCAATTCCCCTGGTTTCTAAATTATATAAGTCCTCATTAACTACACAATTTTGGCCTTCCGGAAATTGCCATAATTCTTCCATATCGTCTATATCAAAGTTCGATACGCCCCAGGAGCGAATTAACCCTTCATTTTGTAAAGCCTGCAATTCAGAAACGGTCTCAGATAAAGGCACCATTCCCCGCCAATGATATAGATATAAATCCAGATAATCAGTTTGGAGCCTTTGCAAACTGTTTTGCAAACTTTGCCGCATTTTTGATCTAGACGCATTTTGCGGTAAAACTTTAGAAATCAAAAAGATTTTTGCTCGTTGATATGGTTTAATGGCTTTCCCCACCAACTCTTCAGAACGACCATTTCCGTACATTTCAGCGGTGTCAATCACACTTAAGCCTGCATCAAGACCGGCTCTAATTGCTGCTATTTCTTCATCATGAAGTTTAGGATCGTCTCCCATTTCCCAAGTACCTATTCCTAGCGCTGGTAATACTTGATTATTAATTGTGACTTTTTTCATATAATGAACCTTCTTAATTAGTTAAATAAATATATTTTGAGATATAAAGTTGATGACTGCTGGTTTTAAATTTAATATAAAACAAATTAAAATACTGTTAGCTTCCAAGATAATTGTAGCACTTAGCCAGAAAGTTTATTAACCTATAGATTATTTTTTAACGTAATGCTATTTAAGTAAAATTAAGTTGCTTTTGTGATACTTTCACAAGCCAGCAAATTGTCTTTTACAAAATAACAATATAAAATCAAAAACAAAAGGAAGAATAAACATGGTTAACAATTTAAATAGTTCATATAAATTATCTGGTAAAAAATGGCTGATAATATTGCTCTCAAATTTAATAGCATACTGCTGTTTGATTATGCCAGGTGTGCAAATCCCGGATTCTCTAATTTTTGACGAAAATCATCCCACTTTAATAGCAGCAGGCTTTCAAATCTTAGTAGTAACTGTCTTTCTGATAATTCAAATAATCGGAGTGCAAATTGCTACTGGGAGTAAATGGCAGCAATTATTTCATACTCCTCGTGCCAAAGAATGGCTGTGGGTGCTAGTCTTTTTCATTTTAGCTTATTTCGTATCCGTTGTTTCAGGAGCGGTTTCTCAGAAGTTGTTTGGTGCAGTTTCTGGAAATGCAGCTGCTGGACTAACCATGAGTACACCCCACGTTTGGCTCATTTTCATTTATCAGCGCTTCAGCAGTGCGATTCAAATATTGGGTGAAGAGTTTTTAGCAATTATGCCGCTGTTAGCTGTGACCCAATTAGCTGATTCTATGCACATGCCACTCCCGCTTTTCTGGGGCAATATTGCTTCAGCTTTAATATTTGCTTTACTTCATTTGTCAACTTATGATTACAACTTGGGCTATGTTATTTTAGGATTAGCATTTACACGTCTGGTTTTAAACTGGGCTTTTATCAAAACCCACAATATCTGGGTAAGCTTCTTAGTCCATTTCTTGTTCGATACATTAGCTTTCCTAGTTTTATTATTAGTTACAAAGTAAAAATAATTATTGACTAACAAAAAAATGATAGCTGGAACTATGTTCAACAGCTATCATTTTTATTTTGTAAAATATTAAAGCAAAAATTAATTTCTACTGCTGCAAATAATAAAAGTAAGGGTAAAACATTGAACATTTGAAAAATGGTCAGTACTTTCAGAGCAATGCTAATCTTTATGCTTTTAGTTACATTTATTTCAATGATCTTTGATATTTACGCAATTTTTTCAGCGCCCATTCATAATGACTAGAGGTATTTGCAATAAAGTACGTACCTAAAGCGTTCGTTCCAGTCCAGGAAAATACATTCTTTTGGAAAAGTTGATCGTCAGTAAAAGTATCAAGCAATGCCATTGTTTGCTTATGACTTTCTGCCAATAATTTTTCAGCTTCATCTAGCGCAGTAGCTTGGTGCTTTTCCCAAAATTGCTGATTCATTTCACCATAATTGCGCCAATTGTACCCTTCTGGTAAAAATTCTTGTGCATGACCGGCCTGATTGTTTTTAACCCATTCCAGTAATAATCTCTGCCATTCGTATAAATGAATTAGAACGTCACGAACATTGCGATCTCTTTTCCAATGGGCTTCTTTTAATTTACTAGTATCAAAGTTGAAGCTACCTGTGCGAGCATCTTCCGGCAACTTAGAAATCAAAGCAACAATCTTTTGGTAAGATGCATTACTTGCATCTATTAATTCTTGTTTGGTTTTAGGACGAGGCATAAGTTCTCCCTTTTAAATTTAGTTTTTATCTTTATAGTATTTTAACATATATGATTATCTAATAATAAATATTTCTAGCAGCTTCTTAAATACTAAAAAAAGCACCTCACAATTAGTGAAATGCTTTAAATAATAAAACGATCTTCCTTTAAGACAAGTGCTTACCAATCACATTACCAATAATTGATAATGTAAAACAAACAGCAAAATATAAAACCGCAAGTGCAGCAAACATTGGTAAGATATAGTTTGCATCTTGTCCGTAAATAACTTGTGCATGTTGCATCATTTCAGGAACAACAATAATCGTTGCTAGAGATGTATCCTTAATGAGGGAAACAAACTGACTAATAATTGCAGGAACCATATTTTTATAAGCTTGTGGCAAAACAACATGCCATAGTGCTTGTACAAATGACATCCCTGTAGACCGTGCCCCTTCCATTTGACCAACAGAAACAGACTGAATACCTGAACGTACAATTTCAGCAATCATACTCGATTCGAAAACAGTCATGGCGATTATCGCTGCTGGAATTGTTTCTGGTCTTAAGCCAAAGTTAGGTAGTCCAAAGTAAGTAAAGAAGATAATTAGAAGTAACGGAATATTACGAATAATATCAATTACAAAGCCAACAATCTGTGAAACATACTTTATTTTAGAATACCTGATTATGCCTAAAATTGAACCAAAAATGAAACTTAAGATAACTGAAATTACTGAAATATAAATAGTTACCCAGAGGCCCATTAACAAAAAGCGCACATTAAGCCATGAAAAGGCATTAATCCAATTTTGCATTTTCTAATACCTCCTTCTAACCTAATTTCTTTTCTAAGTGTCGCATGTAGTAGCTAATTGGCAAAGTAACGATCAGGTATAAAACACCTACAACTAAATAACTGTTAATGGTGTCAAAAGTAGTAGACGCAATTGAGTTTGCCTGGTACATCAAATCAAACCCTGCAACAAAGGCTAAAACTGAAGAGTTTTTAACTAAGTTAACGAATTGATTACCTAAAGGCGGAATTACTATTTTAAATGCCTGAGGCAAAATAATGTAACGCATTGCCTGCCAATAGGTCATACCGGTTGATCTGGCTCCCTCCATTTGCCCGTTAGAGACCGATTGAATACCTGAACGGATAGTCTCCGCAATAAAGGCAGAAGTATAGAGTGTTAAGCCAATAGTTCCTGCAGTAAAGCCATTGATTTTGACAACATACATCGGAATTACTAGATAGAAAAACATAGTGATTACAAGCAAAGGAATGTTACGCATAATTTCCACATAAGCATGGCCAATTACACGCATTACTTTACTTGGAAGAACTTCCATAATTGCAAAAATTGTTCCAATTATTAAACTGAAAAATAGAGCAATTACACTAGATAGTACTGTCCAGCCTAAGCCAACAAACAGCTGGCTGCTGAATTTTGAAAAAATATTAATCATCGGCGATACAGCTCCTTATACTTAAATCCTGGAACGTCGCCAAACCACTTTTTAATTAAGCGATTATATTCACCGTTATGCTGCATCTCAAGAACTGCCTTGTCTACAGCTTCAGTAAATGAGGTTTGTCCCTTATTAACCGCAACACCGTATGGTTCAACAGTAAAGGTGCCACCACGAACTTCGTAGCCCGGGTTCTGCACTGCCAAACCAAATAAAATTCCGTTATCAGTAGTAAGAGCATCCCCTTGATGCGATTTCAATGCATTCATTGCTTGAGCATAATCCTGCAATTCAATCACTTTTGCTTTAGGAGCTACTTTTTTAATGTTTGCAACCGAGTTGGCACCTACAACACCAATAACCGTCTTACCATTTAGATCTTTTGTACTTTTAATTGAAGAATCCTTAGGAACTAAAAGCGATTGACCAGCATCAAAGTATGACTTTGAAAAAGAAATAATCTTTTTACGCTCTGGCGTAATCGACATCGTAGCAATCACAGCATCCACATTACCATTCTTTAACAGAGGAATTCTGGATTGAGAGGTTGTAGTGACAAATTCTGCCTTACCCTGAGGACCTAAAATATGCTTCGTAAGATGTTTAGCCATATCAACGTCAAAACCTTTTTGCTGGCCATCACGAACATCGATTAAACCGAAAAGCTTAACGTCACCTTTAACACCCCAAACAATCGTATTAGATTGCTTAGCATTTTTTAAAACGGATTGATCATTAACGCTTTTACCACAGCCGGTTAACATTAAAATACATGCCAATAAAGGAAGTAGCCAAAATTTCTTTTTCATAATTGGCCTCCTTAGTGAGAAATAATTTTACTCAAAAATTGTTGTGCCCGCTCCGTCTTTGGCTGTTTAAAGAAGCTCTCGCTATCATCATCCTCAACAATCCGACCCTGATCCATGAAGATAACTCTATTAGCCACCTCTTTGGCAAAGCCCATTTCGTGAGTAACGATTAATGAAGTCATACCACTTTCGTTGGTAACTTTCTTCATAACTTGTAAAACATCATCAATCATTTCCGGATCAAGAGCAGAAGTTGGTTCATCATATAAGATAAGCTTTGGCTTCATTGCCAGAGTTCGTGCTATTGCAACACGCTGCTTTTGACCACCAGAAATCTGTGAAGGCATATTATGTGCCCATTTGCGTAACCCAACCATATCGAGCAAGTCTAACGCCTGTTTTTTATTTTCCTCTTCAGGAATATGACTTACTATTCTAGGTGCCAGCATAATATTTTCCAATACGTCTTTATTCTTGTACAAATTAAAGTGCTGGAAAACCATCCCAACATCACTACGTAAAATATTGAGATTAGTCTTTGGGTCAGAAAGATCGTGACCGTTAACTACCAACTTACCCTTCTGGATTGATTCAAGTCCATTAACGGTCCGTACAAGTGTACTTTTACCAGAACCGGATGGCCCGATCAGAACCACCGTTTCACCTTGATCAATCTGTAAATTAATGTCGTGCAGTGCATGAAAATGGCCATAAAATTTTTGCACGTTATGGAACTCTATCATCGACATTGTCATCGCCCCTTTCATAATCAATGCATGAAATAATAAGTTGTAGTTTCTATTTTACTATAACGGTTAAGAATTTTAAAAGTGATACAGTTTTTTTAATAAAAATTTAGACAAAGCTCTGTTTGATTCACGTCAAACTAAAAGTCTGTTAGTGCCTGCCATATAAGCAAACAATAAATAATGATGGCTATATTGTATGTTCAATACTAATATTTTTTTGTCAAAAAAAGCAATTATCATTAAAAATATCTGTGAGAAATTTATTTTGAATTACAGATTGGCACTTTTAAAAAGAGCTAAACTAGCTTACACTTTCATTAGGAGAATACTTATGGATAAAATAAAAGATTACAAGTTAATTTTGAAACAGGCTGATAATTTGCTCCAAAATGAGCATGATTTAATTGCCAATATGAGTAACATCAGTTCGCTGCTTTACAATAGCTTACCTGATGTTAGTTATGCAGGTTTCTATCGTTTTAAAGATAAAGAATTAATTTTAGGACCATTTCAGGGACCTATTGCTTGCATGCATATTCCAATCGGAAAGGGAGTTTGCGGTGTAGCTGCCAAAACTCAGCAAATTCAAATTGTGCCCAATGTTCACGAATTTTCCGGTCATATTGCGTGTGATGCGGCTACAAATTCTGAAATTGTCGTTCCGCTTATCAAAAATAACAGCTTACTTGCAGTTCTTGACCTTGACAGCAATAGTTTCAATAGATTTGACCAAATTGATGCTGAATATTTACAAAAAATAGCTGATCTTGTTTCAAAATAAACTAAAAAAGTTCCGCAATCTAAATTAAGATTACGGAGCTTTTTTATTATAGTTAGCTTTTTATTTTTTGCCCACTAGACGTTGACATGCTTTGACAATTTCAACTATCACTATCATACAAATTCCGGCACCTAAAACTATCAACCATTGTGTGGAATTCAATTCTGTGACATCAAAGAATTTTGTCATAAATGGCAACTCTACTGCCGCCATTACCACGGCAGAAATTAATATTGCCCAGTTAAACCATTTATTGGCAAATGTTCTTCTTGAAAAGATAGACTGGTGAATATACTTAGAATTGAAAGCATGAAACAGTTGAATTAAGCCTAGCGTAAGAAAGGCCATAGTTAATGCATCACCATGTTGTAAGTTAGCTTCATTCATATGAGGGCCAAAATTTAATCCTAACTGATAAGTAGTTAAAACAATAGCACCTTCTAAAATTCCCTGGTAAACAATCGAGCTTGCGACTCCACCACTGAAGAAGTTTGATTTTTTACCCCGTGGTGTCCGCTTCATGATACCTTTTTCAACTGGTTCAAGACCTAGAGCAATAGCCGGCAGCGTGTCCGTAACTAAGTTAATCCACAATAACTGAACAGGAGCTAAGATATCCCAGCCCAGCATGGTCATCATGAACACAGTTAGAACTTCACCAACGTTACAACTCATCAAGTAAAGGATGGCCTTTTGGATATTGCTAAAGACTTTACGTCCTTGTTTGACAGCTTCAACGATCGTAGCAAAGTTATCATCTGCCAAAACCATATCACTGGCCCCTTTTGAAACTTCGGTACCGGTAATCCCCATACCTATCCCAATATCAGCCTGCTTCAAACTAGGAGCGTCATTAACGCCATCGCCTGTCATAGCCACAATTTTGCCTTGTGCCTGCCAAGCCTTGACAATGCGGACTTTATGTTCGGGTGAAACTCTGGCATAAACGTTAAAATCTGCTACGTGCTTTTCCAGATATTCATCACTAAATTCATCCAGTTGTGCACCGGTAACAACTCGTTCATCTTCGCCCGGTTTTAAAATCCCTAATCTTTCCGCAATCGCCTGTGCAGTTACCTGAAAGTCACCTGTAATCATAACGGTCCTAATTCCAGCATTATGGGCTTCAACAATGGCCTTTTTGGCTTCTGGCCGTTCCGGATCGATCATCCCCACTAAACCTGCAAAAATTAAATCTTGTTCAACATTGTCAGTTGAAGGATCATCGTATAGCTTTGCAATAGGTTTATAGGCTAGGCCCAGAACTCGCAGCGCATTTTTAGCCATATTTTGATTAGCAAGCATAATTTCGTCTTTTTGCTTTTCACTAATTGCACTAACTTTGCCATCTAGTTCAATCTGCGTTACTCGTTTCAGCAGCTGATCCGGTGCTCCTTTAACTGCTACAAAGTAATTTCCATTGTCTTCATTGACGGTGCTCATCAGTTTACGGCCAGAATCAAACGGTACTTCCTGCAGTCTTTTATGACTTGCAAGTAGGTTATGCACATCGATCTTTTGATCAAGAGCGTATTGAATTAGGGCAGTTTCGGTAGGATCACCCAGCAACTGATTACTTTCATCAAGTTTAGAATCATTAGCTAAAACCATCGCCATTAAAGCATGATTATCATGACTAATACTGCTGGAAGATTTATGTGCTTGATTATCATAATAAATCTGCTCAACTGTCATTTTATTTTGGGTTAAGGTACCAGTTTTGTCGGAACAAATGATGTCTGTTGCGCCCAAGGTTTCAACTGCAGGTAACTTGCGCACAATAGAATTATGTTTCGCCATTACCTGCGTGCCTAATGCCAAAATAATAGTAACAATGGCCGGCAGTCCTTCTGGAATAGCTGCAACTGCAAGTGACACGGCAACTAAGAACATATCAATTGCTAATTTATCTGTTGGTTCTGTTCCCTTTTTGGTAAAAAAGCCTACTACGAATACCACAGCACAAATTAGCAGAATCATGATCGTCAGTGTCTTACCCAACTGGTTAAGGTTGCGCTTTAAAGGTGTATCCGTTTCATCGGTATTATTAAGCATTGTGGCAATTTTACCGACTTCAGTGTTCATTCCCGTTTCAGTAACTATACCTTCACCGCGACCATAGGTCACATTGGTATTGGCAAAAGCCATATTATCTTGGTCTGCCAGTGCCACCTTTTCGTCATTAATAGGCTCGACATTTTTGTCAACTGGAACTGATTCACCGGTTAAAGCAGATTCTTCAATTTTAAGGCTCTTAGTAACAGTTAAACGCAAATCCGCGGGAACCACATCGCCTGCCTCAAGTAAAACCACATCACCTGGCAGTAATTCTGGACTGGGAATTTCAACAATCTGACCATCTCGCCGAACATGAGCATTGGGAGTAGCCATTTTCTTTAATGCGTTAATTGCTTCTTCTGAGCGTGTTTCTTGGAAGACACCTAGAACCGCGTTCAAAATAACCACAATCATAATTATTGCAGCATCTGTCCATTCTTGTGCGACAAAACCTGAAAGTAGCGCTGCAACTATCAAAACGATGATCATGAAGTCTTTGAATTGCGCTAAAAAACGTTGCCAAATACTGGTTTTCTTTTTACTGGCCAAACTATTAGTGCCGTATTTTGCACGCAAGGCACTAATCTGACTGGTCTGCAAACCTTGACTAGTTGATGTTGACAACTCTTGAGCTACATTTTCAATTTCCTGGTTATAAAATTTCTGGGGCATTGTTACCTCCTACTAACAAAAAAGAGACCCATATGTTTAACACACACAAGTCTCACTATTTAAGATAAGTCCAGAAGGATTCCTTCGGTTGTTGGGCTTATCGCAAGTAATTGCTGTTACTCCCTCATGATGATACTTATTATAAATAAATTTTTTATTTTTAACAAGAATAAGACTATTAAAATTAGCTAAAACAAAAACAGTTTCTATTACTTAGAAACTGCCTTCGCTCAATGTTCTGTTAATTAAGACCAGTCCATTGCCATTCTGTAACTTCAGGCATATCTTTACCATTATCACGAATGTATTGGTGATGCTTAGCAAGTAATCTGTCCATTTCTGCTACAAAGCCTGCACTCTTTTCAGCGTAACGAGGAACACTTAAAATGGCATCTTTAGCTAAGTGGAAGCGATCAAGTTCGTTAACTACCCGCATATCAAACGGAGTGGTAATGTCTCCTTCTTCTTCATAGCAGTGAATGTGAACGTTGCTGCGTTTGCGACCAAACCAGATTGACTGCATCATAGCCTTGTAACCGTGCCAGGCAAAAATCACTGGCACATCGCTTGGGAACAATTGCTCAAATTCTTCATCTGAAATTGCTTCTGGATTATCCTTGGTATTCATCAACTTCATAACATCAATAACATTGATATAACGAATTTTCAGGTCAGGGAAATTCTTGTGCAAAATATCGATTGCGGCAAGAGATTCCATTGTTGGTTCAGTTTCAGTTGAAGCAAACACAACATCAGGTTTAGCACTATGGTCAGTTGAAGCCCAATCAATGTAAGATAAGCCGTGATTTGCAATACGAGTTGCTTCATCAATTGAGAACCATTGTGGTCTTTCTTGCTTAGAAGTTACCAAAATATTAATACATTCACGATCAGTGAAAGCCTTTTGGGAAATTGCCAATAATGAGTTAGTATCGGCAGGCAGATACTCATGAACTAAATCAGGACGATTCTTTTCATACATGTGAGTCAATACACCTGGGTCTTGGTGGGTATAACCGTTATGGTCTTGCTGGAACACAGTTGAAGTTGCAATAAAGTTAAGTGAGGGGTAATCCTTACGCCAATATTGTTCCTTAGCTTTTCTTAACCACTTCATATGCTGGGTCAGCATTGAATCTACAACCCGGCCAAATGATTCGTAGGTAGCAAAGAAGCCATGACGACCTGATAACACATAACCTTCAAGCCAGCCCTCATCCTGGTGTTCTGATAATTGCGAATCAATTAAACGACCACTTGGTGCCAAGTTTTCATCATTAGGAGTATGAACAGAACTTTCCCATTGCCGTTTTTGCTCATCAATGAACTTAAACAAGCGGTTAGACTTGGTCTCATCTGGTCCAAAGCCACGGAAAGTGTTTGGATTAAGTTCAGCGATTTCATTTAAGTACTTAGCCCATTCGGTCATATCCTCAGCTTCCATAGAACCTGGTTGATCAAATTTCAAAGCGTACTTGCGATAATCAGGCAAGCTAAGGCGCTTAGCTTTTTCACCACCAGCATTAGTGATTGGGTTCATAGCCATTCGACTATCACCAGCAACATTATCCGCTGTTACCACTGCAGTTGGCGCACCATTTTCATCAAATAGTTCTTCCGGTTTATAGCTCTTAAGCCAGTCAACGAGCATATCTTTGTGTTCCATATCATCTTGAGCAACTGGAATTGGGATTTGGTGTGCTCTAAAGGAGTTTTCAATTGGATTACCGTCAAGGTCTTTCTTGGGACCAGTCCAACCCTTAGGCACACGGAAAATAATCATTGGCCAGTGAGGTAAGGTTAAATCATTGTTTTCACGTGCATTCTTTTGGATTGCTTTAATCTCTTCAATGACAGTATCCATTAATTTGGCCATTTCTGCGTGAATTTGCATATGGTCTTTATAACCGTCAAATTCGCCGCCATTATATGCGGAAATAATATAAGGATGCCAGCCCATACCTTCAAAATATTTGGTCAGTTCTTCGTCTGACATTCTGGAAACGATCGTTGGATTAGAAATCTTAAAACCATTAATTTGCAAGATCGGCAGCACAGCACCATCTTTAATAGGGTTAATAAATTTATCACTGAACCAGCTTGCTGCAAGCGGACCAGTTTCAGCTTCTCCATCACCGATTTCCACAGCTGCAATCACATCAGGATTATCTAATATGGCACCAGTACCATGGGAAAGTGAGTAACCTAATTCTCCACCTTCATGCATTGATCCTGGAGTTTCAGGTGCAGCGTGCGAAGCGGAGCCACCCGGAAAACTAAAGCGTTTAAAGAGCTTAGCCATGCCCTTTTCGTCTTGTTGAATTTCAGGATAAAGCTCACTATATGAACCATCAAGATATGAGTTTGAAACCATAACCTGACCACCATGACCTGAGCCTTCAATATAGAACATATTTAAGCCATACTTCTTAATAACTCTGTTTAAATGGGCATAAATAAAGTTTTGCGGTGAAATAGTACCCCAGTGACCAATTGGCTTAGGTTTTACCTCACTTGCTTTTAAATCATGCTTTAATAATGGATTGCTCATTAAGAAAAGCTGACCGACTGATAAATAATTTGCAGCCCGCCAATGAGCGTCAACGCTTTTAAGGAATTCTTTTGAATCATAATCAACTGCCATTTTAATTCTCCCTTAGTTGTTTAGCTTAATTTCATTTTATAAACATATTATAGCAATTTTTGATAAAAGTTCAACCATTTTGAAAATTGGTTCGTCCCAATTTTATAAAAACGTGTTTGTTTAAAGTCAGTAGAGGAAAAACACTATTATTACACTACTTTTTATTTACAGATCAGCATATTTATGCTCAAATACTGATAAGTGCTTATTTTTATAGCTAAACGCTGAAAAAGTAGTTAAACAATATTCGCTGTAGTGTTAATTTATTTAGAGGAGAAGTATGATGTCACAGGAAGACCGTCTATTAAAAATCAAGCAAATGCTTAAAAATGAAAAACATTTACGAACTCGCAGCTTAGCACGTTATTTCAATATTTCTTTTGACACTGCTCGTCGAGACGTGGTTCGATTAACCACAACTGGGCAAGCAATCAGAGTTCATGGCGGATTAATTGCTATTGATGAAAATGAGGTGCCTAATTTTCTTACCAGAAACCAAATCGATTCACCTATTAAAATTAAAATGGCCCAGATGGCTAGACGTTTTGTACATCCTAACCAGTGCGATTTTATTGGTCCCTCAACTACTCTTAAAAAATTGTGTGAATTAATTTGTGGTACAGATTTGCAAATAGTCACTAATTCGATTGACAACTCATTAGCATTGATGCAAACAAAATTACCAAGTGTAAGACTGCTGGGGGGAAAAATTGATAAAGAGCATAGGTTTAATTATTCTGTAACTTCACTTGATCTTTTACATAGGATAAGTTTTAATACTGCTTTCATTGGCACCTCCAACGTTAAAGATGACGGTATTTATTCAGCAAAAATGAGTGATTCGGAGTTAATTAAAACCGCATGTTCCAGAGCAAAGCAAGTTATTGTTGTTGCAGAAAAATATAAGTTTGATAGTGAAAATTCTTCTCCTTACATGTCAATTCCACTTAATGAAATTGACGTTTTGATCACAGATTTGCCTTTGTCCGAAAAATTTCAGAAAAATTTTTCGCCGAAGACCCAAATCATTTCGGTTTTAAGGAAGTGAGGTTATGCATAACTTTTTTGGTAGTTTGTTTTCAAAAAAGCAGCAACAACTAATCGAAGAAGTTTATCAGGATTTAGAGCAGTTTTATCAGAGTTTTTACTCTAATATATATAATGAATTGAATATCAATAAATATAAGCAAATTCGTGACGCCATTGGTATGGTAATGCGCAAATTTGACAATCAAGACCATCCATTAGATTATACTGGCAAATTAGTATTGTACATTCAAGCTTCTGTTGTGCTGCAGCATTTGCATCTAACAACTATGCAGCAAAAGCTTCTACAGGATTTAAGTGACAAAACCAAAAAGATTAACTTAAATTTTGTTTATACCGGGCGGCTCACGGATATGCAACAATTTAGCAATGTTTGATTTCCTTTTTTATATAGAATGTATCCAAAAAAAAGCAGGCTTTCGCCTGTTTTTTATTTATTCAAATTAACAAAAGTGTTAAAGCGCATGTATTGATAATGAATACGCATGGTTGAGACTTCAAATGGAGTACCATCATCTAAAAAGAAAATACCTTCCATTACGCCAACTGGTTCAGTAGACTTTAAATTAAGCCTTGCTTGATCATCCCTATCAGATGGTTCAACAGTAATATTAAGAAAGGCTTTAGTGACTACCTTATTTTGTGAATCCTCTAAGTAATTAAAAAGGGACTTTTTTAAGTGCTCAGGCTTGAGCTCTGGAACTATTTTAATAGGTACATAGCCAGTTTCTATCAAGAAGGGCTGTTCATCCAAAAAACGAAGTCTTTTAAATTCGTAAACAAAGTCATTTTCTTTAAGAAACAAATCCTGAGCTATTCCAGCGGGTGTTTTAATCACGTTAAAAGAAAGCAGCTTAATACCCTGCTTTTTTCCCGGGACTTTAAGGCTATCTGTCAACCCTAAATTTGATCCTTCATAACGAAACAATGACTGATTTTTTAAGTATAAAGGATTAATAAATGTGCCACTACCCCTTTTTTTAAAAACAATGCCTTGTTGAGAAAGCAGCTCCATTGCCCTTTTCATTGATGAGCGACTTACTTGGTAGTGTTCAGCTAGACTACGCTCGTCTGGAAGACGCATTCCTTCATATTTGTTATCCAAAATATTTTGTTTGATATCACGCATCACAGTACGATAAACGAAATCTGCCATTATCTACCTCAATTACTTACTTCTTTGATTGCCGCAATAAGCCACTCTGAAAATTGTCTACGGTCAATTTCGACACCAACTTGAACATTTGCTGGCTGACCAAAGAAGTTGTCAAAATCAATCATTGATGCGCCATAAGCACTAGGACTTTTAGTATCGACCACGACATAAGCCGGTTTAAAAGTGTACATTTCCGGTTTTACCAACATTCCAGATGCCAGCGCATCATAAACTTCACGACCATTAGTTTTAGTGTGATCTTGCAGTTTGTCCATAATATGATAAAGCATATTACCAGTTCTGCCTATTTTCTTAATTTGCGTTAAGACTTCCGGAGTAACATAAGCTTGATGACCTAATTCCAGTGGTGCCAATAAAATCTTTATGCCACTTGAGAAGACAATTTGTGCTGCTTCAGGGTCACCTGCAACATTATATTCCGCATAGGGACCCCAGTTTCCACGGCCGATTGCACCGCCCATAATTACTAATTGTTCTATTTTAGGTAAATCTTCCGGAAACTGTCTAAAATAAAGGGCAAAATCAGTTGCTGGGCCGATTTGCATTAAAGTTACCTTTTCGCTGCTATTAGCAACTACTTCATGAATAGCTTGAGCAGCTAACCCTTCTTTTAATAAGCTGTAATCAGGTTCAGGAAAATCAAAACCGGCAAGGCCACTTTTGCCGTGAACGTCAGAAGCATCAATTTGGTCTCGTAATAAAGGTCTTTGTGCTCCACTCACGACTGGCACTTTAGTTTGCAAAAAAGTTTCCAGTTTTAAGGTATTGATCAAAGTGTTTTTAAGCGGAACATTGCCCCATGTTGCAGCAATCAGCTTTACATCAAGTTCAGGAGCAAACAAGGCTGTTGTTAATGCTACTACATCATCAATTCCGGGATCGGTACTAATTATCAAAGGTTTTTTTAACATAAGAATCCTCTTTTA
The DNA here is from genome assembly GCF_003692935.1 of Lactobacillus sp. ESL0260. Classification (NCBI taxonomy): domain Bacteria; kingdom Bacillati; phylum Bacillota; class Bacilli; order Lactobacillales; family Lactobacillaceae; genus Lactobacillus; species Lactobacillus sp. ESL0260. The sequence goes on along the minus strand of NZ_REHO01000007.1, from coordinate 31,444 downwards.
AAATGGTTATAGCAATATGATACCAAATTTAGCTTCCAGTTGCTCTTTAAAAAAAGTTAGCCAAAAACAAAATCTTAGGCTAACTCGTAAAGTTATTTTTTGCGGTCTTCAATATTGCCATTAGCATGAGCAATAATAACTTCATCGCACATCCCTAAAAAAAGACCATGCTCGACCACACCAACGGTATGATCCAGGTAATCAGCTAGGCCGCTGGGGACTGGAATAGGATCAATGTTTAAATCAATAATATAATTGCCATAATGAGTGACAAAACGCTTATTTCCACTCATCCGCCACTTGGGATTTAGTCCTTCAGCCTGAAAAAGTTTGAAATTTTGCTCACACGATATTGGCAAAACTTCAACTGGTAATGGAAAACCACTGAGGTGGTCAACCATTTTAGATTCATCCACAATCCAAACTACTTGGCGTGAATTAATCGCAACATTTTTTTCCATTGTTAAGGCACCGCCACCACCTTTGATGCCATCAAAATTAGCGGCTATTCTGTCTGCACCATCAATAGTTAAATCAAGTTGATCTACAGTTGCCAACTCATCAACCTGGAAGCCATAGCTTTCCAGCTGTTTTTTACTTCTGCTTGAAGTTGTAACAACTGCTGCTAGCTCAAGTCCTTCTTCTTTTTTTCTTCTGCCTAATTCAGCAATTAAAAAAGCGACTGTAGAGCCGGTTCCGACTCCCAATTTCATTTTCGGCTTAACTAATGCAGCAGCCTTTACTGCAGCTAGTTTTTTCAACCTATCCTGTTCTTCTTTATCCATGATCTGTGCTTTCTAAAATTAAATTATTAACTAGTAGTTCAATTTCATTATAGCAAAAATAGCAGAATAACAGGACATAAAAAAAGCAGTCATGGACTGCTTTTTGAATTTTATTTATTATTCAGGATCAATTTCAGGAGCCTTGTTAATTTCACCAGACATCATCCAAATACGTTTTTCAACATCTGAGTGGAAGCCAGTCAGCATATCATTAGTTGAGTAGTCTCCCTCTTCATCACTAACCTTGATCCCTTCCTCATAAAGTTGATCGAGATAATGGTAATCAGAAATAATTTTTGCATAGCGCTCATCAATAGTTTCATCCCAATTGCCCTTTTCATCAGGAATCTTAGTTTTAGCTGCTATTTCGCTTAGTGTAGAAACTGGAGAACCATCGAGGGTAATTAGACGCTCTGAAACTTGATCCAGTTGATCAGCTAATTCATCCATTACTTTATCAAGATATGGGTGTAATTTCAAAAAGCGGTTACCACGCATATACCAATGGTGTTGATGAACAACCATATGCAGTTGTGTCAGATCAGCAACTAATTGGTTTAAAACTTCTTTGGTTTTTGGATATTTCATAAAAAATTCCTCCACAATCAGATAATACGACTACACTTTTATTATAACGAGTAAGCGCTCTTAATACTAAAATATTGTTTAGCATTTTGTTAATTATACTGGAATATTAACAAAGAAAAAATCTGCCTTTTACAAGACAGATTTTTAAAGACTAACTAATATTTATGCGGCATCCGGAGTGGCGTTACTCTTTTCATTCTTGAGAGTGACGTTATCGAAATGCTTAATGAATGGGTACCAAATTAAAAATGCCACTATCGCACATATAATTGAAACCAAGCCTCCTTGCCAACTTGTAGTAGCAAGATAACCGCTTAAACCAACTGGTGTTGGCCAAGGCTGTTGTACTATGATAACCGGAACAAGCTTTGCAGCAATAGCTAAGTAAGCTACGAGTCCTGAGGCCATCGGGGCACAAATAAATGGTATAAACAAATCAATATTATACACAATTGGCAAGCCGAAAAGAATTGGTTCATTGATATTGAAAATAGCAGGCACAATTTCAACTTTACCTAATTCTTTTAATTGTGTTGAACGAGCACGTAATACCAGCCAGATAGCCAAACCTAAGGTAGCACCAGAACCACCAATTGTAACAAAGGCATTTAAGATTTCACCCGCAAAAACGTGGTGAGCACCTTGATTAACATTGGCTTGCATATTAGCTAAAACAATTGGTGAATAGAAGGAGCTGATAATCGTTGCACCATGAATTCCAAACCACCATAAGAAGTGAATAAGGAAAAGAATGATTAAAAAGCCCCACCAAGTATCAGCAATATCACTAATAAATGAGAATGGAATAAACAGAACGTTGAATAAGTCAGTCCCAGCCATAACTAAAGCCATATTTATTGCTGACATAACTACAGCAACGCAAAAGCCTGGAATCATTGCACTAAAGGAGTTGGCAACACCTGATGGTACTGAATCCGGCATTTTTATTTGCCAGTTATGTTTAATAGTAAAGCGGTATATTTGTACCGTTATCCAAGCTACAACCAGACCGATAAAAATACCGACAGCACCGATACGGTAAATACCAGCTAATGGAGAAGCCTGATAACCCCCAGCAATCATTTTATCTTTAGTAAATAAAGTTATAAATTCAACTCTACCGTTTTTCCATACTAATTCAGCAACAGTAATGAAGAAACCCATTAAAAACATCATTAAGCCATCAATAGGAATTAAACTTAAGTGTTCTTCATCACGATAAATCTTGGTATAGGAATAAGCAAAAGTACCTGAGAAAACCAGCGCAATAATACCCATCGTGGCGTTGTAAACGGACTGAAACAGGTTAGTAAAACGTCCTATTGTTCCCACATACCAAGCAGCAAATCCGGGAACAGGTATAGCTTTCGGCAACACTGTCAAAATTAAGAAAATGGACCCAATAATGGAAAATGAAATCACACTATAACCAGCGTCCATAATAGCCCTGACGAACCGCGTGGCAGCAAACTTGCCCGCCATTTCAGCAATTCGATCTTTTATTGGTTTTTTATTTGGTTCAGCCATAAAAACTACTCCCTCTATATAATTATTATTAATCAACTATATTTAATTGACTATAATAGTTATTGTAAGCGTATTCAAGAAAAATGCAAACTTTAATTATTTTTAAATGCTTTAATTGCCTTTAAATATTTATCTTTTCCAATATTAATATTATGTATTCTGCGTTCACAAAAATAAGCCAGCAAAATACCCGCTAACAGAAACGCAACCATAAAATAGACTGAATTCTGATCAGTAATAAAGGGCAGAATTTGTTTTTTGAAAGGTAGAAATAGACTGCAAGCCAGCAAAATATTACCGATAATTTGAAACCATAAATAAATCCTGGTAATCGGTACATCACTCTTGCGGTTATGCATTTTAGTCAGCTGTTCGATGGCAGCAATTCCGGACAAAATAGTCATTAAACCAGCTAAAATTATTCCCGGTAGTTTCTGGTATTCAACTAAAATTAACAACCAAAACAAATTAGCAAAGAGAAAGATGACTACGCTGTAACGAACCATTAAATAGCGGCTAAAATAAAGATATTTGATACTATCTTCATGTTTTTTACGCTCAACATCACTTTGATTAGAAGATTTGCTTGTCATATTTTCCAGTCCTTTACGATATTATATTAACAATTATAGCCTTATTTTTTGCAATAAAGCTAGTGTTAATGTTACTTGAAGATTAAGTAGCAATTGTATAAAATATAACTGTTAACGCTATCACAAAAATATTAAAAAGGAGATAAAAATGTATTCAGCAAAAATGCCAGAGGGATTTTTATGGGGCGGTGCCGTTGCTGCTCATCAATTGGAAGGCGCCTGGAACGAAGATGGCAAGGGGATGTCAGTTGCCGATGTCATGACTGTTGGCTCTGCCACTAAACCACGCGAAATTACTGATGGGGTCATTCCCGGCAAGAATTATCCTAACCACAGTGCTATTGATTTTTATCACCACTATCAAGATGATATAAAATTAATGGCCGAAATGGGCTTTAAAGCCTTTAGAACTTCAATTGCCTGGACCAGGATTTTTCCTAACGGCGATGACGAAAAACCTAACGAAGCAGGCTTAAAATTTTATGATGATTTGTTTGATACCTGCCACCACTATGGTATTGAACCGGTAATTACTTTATCTCACTTTGAAATTCCCTTTAATTTAGTGAAAAAATATCATGGTTTCACCAATCGCAAATTAATTGATTTCTTTGTGCGCTTTGCAACAGTTTGCTTTAAGCGCTACAAGAATAAAGTAAAGTACTGGATGACCTTCAATGAAATTGATAATCAGTCTGCTTATAACGAAGACTTTTTAATGGCAACAAATTCAGGAATAATTTTTAATGGCATGACTGACAAAGAAAAAGAAGCCGCTATGTATCAAGCAGCCCACTATGAGTTAGTAGCGTCTGCTTTAGCTGTTAAAGTTGGACATAAAATTAATCCTGATTTTCAAATTGGTTGTATGATTAATTACTCACCTGTTAGACCACTGACTCCTTCTTCAGACGATGTGTTGTTAGCTGATAAGTTTGAACAGCGTCGTGACTGGTTCTCTGATGTTCATGTCTTTGGTGAATATCCTAAAGAAGTTGAAGCATATATTAAGCGAAATGGTTATCGTCCTGACATTACTGATGAAGACAGAATTGTTTTGCAAGAAGGCACTGTTGACTATGTAGCTTTCAGTTACTACCAAACAACTACTGTTTCAGCTAAAAACGTTAAACCGGACGAATTAAACGACTTATCTAAGGCAATAACCCAAAACCCAACTTTAGAAAGAAGTGATTGGGGCTGGGAAATTGATCCCGCTGGATTAAGAATTGCTCTAAATCACTTAACCGATCGTTATCACAAACCTTTATTTATCGTTGAAAATGGCTTAGGAGCTTATGATAAAGTTGAAGCAGATGGCTCTATTCATGATGATTACAGAGTTGATTATTTGAGAAAGCATATTTCTGAAATGGAAAAAGCAGTTGCAATTGATGGTGTGGATTTAATGGGCTATCTGCCATGGGGACCAATCGATCTTGTATCTGCTGGAACTGGTCAAATGGATAAACGGTATGGCTTTATCTATGTTGATAAGAATGATGCTGGTGAAGGTACTTTGAAACGTTCACGTAAAGATTCATTCGACTGGTATAAAAAAGTCATCAATTCAAACGGTCTAGATTTGGATTAAATTCATAGTAAAGCACAATAAAATACACGATGCCAATTTGTTGGCAATCGTGTATTTTTTTATTTTAACATTTAAAAGTTAAACTATATTCTTAATTTTTATCAAAAGCTACTGAATAAGTGATCAATTTGCTGATATTCACTTGAAGACAATTCAACCTTCAGAGCTGCAGCGTTACTTCTAACTTGAGCCGCATTACGAGCTCCAGGAATTACAACACTTATTGCAGGATTTGCCATGTACCAAGCCAATACAATTTGCGTAACAGTTGCTTGATGATCTTCAGCGATCTTTCTAATCCCATCAATTCCTGTAATTGCTTCATCATATTGTTTCTTGTCGAAATTACCCAGTAGTTTACCACCATCACTATTTTTAAACTTGTCCCAGTCTGCTAAAGCATATTTACCCGTTAAAAGTCCTGATGCCAGTGGGAAAAATGGCACAAAGGAAATATTATTTTCCTGTAAATACTTTAATTCTTCTTTAACTGGAGATTGGTGAACCAAACTGAATTGATCTTCAACAATATCAACTTTACCGTTTTTGTTAGCTTCTTTAATTTGATCCAATGAAAAATTAGAAACACCAATTGCTCTTATTTTTCCAGCTTTTCTTAAATCGGACAAAGTTTCGACTGCTTCATCTTTAGGCGTTTCTTTATCCGGAAAATGCAAATAAAAAATATCAATGTAATCGGTCTTCAGTCGTGATAATGCTTCGTCAACTGCTTTTTTAATAAACTCGGCACTATTATTAATGGCCATATCCTGCGACTTATCTTGGGCAGCTTTAGTGGCAATTATAACTTTCGAACGATCATAATCTTGCAAAACATCACCAATAATTTCTTCTGATCTACCAAGACCATAGACATAGGCTGTGTCCAAGAAATTAATTCCTAGATTTAGGGCTTCTCGCAGGAGGTCATATCCATCTTTTTCGTTTAAATTATTAAACAGATTATGTCCTCCGACCTTATTCGTCCCTAAACCTAACTTACTGGTATAAACGTCACTTTTGCCTATTTTTACTTGTTTCATATTTCACTCCAAATAATAGATCTAAAATGCGCAATGTAAAAAAGTACAATTATAAAACCTACCTAATAAAGACAATGATGCAAAAATTGATCACGATTAATTAACCGCGCCTTGTTTTTCAAAAACAGTATCGTTTACAAATTCATCAATTTGCTTTTGTTCATTAAGTTTATTCGTCTGCTTCTTTCTTTAATACATTCGCATTAAAGAGCTTTTCATAAAGATCAACCATTTCTCCAGCTAAATCTCTAAATGTAATAGCATTCATCAAATGGTCTTGTGAATGAACAACAAGCAGAGTAACTTTTGTATGGTCTCCTTGAGCTTCTTTGGTCAGCATTCCAGTTTGAGAGTTATGTGCTTCGTTAAGAGATTTATCGGATTCTGCTAACTTATCCCTAGCACCTGCAATGTCGCCTTTTTTAGCCAGTCTGATAGCTTCAAATGCAAGACTCTTAGCATTACCACCATTGGCAATAAGGCCCATAGCTGCTTCTAAAGTTTCTTGCTCTTTCTGTTCAGGTGTTTGTTTTTCTGCCATTGTTATCCCCTTATCCGTTAATCAAGTCTTCAGCTTGTTGCAATACTTTTTTACCGTCCATCATGCCGTATGAACGCATATCAATAACTCCAAGAGGAATATCGTTACCATCTTTTCCTTGACCTTTTACTTTATTCTTAAAGTCATCTTCCATGTACCGAATTTGTGGTCCGAGTAAAATGCAGTCTGGATGATCTTGCTCAATATGTTGAGAAGCTTCTGAAGCAGGGCATGCAAAAATATTTGCATCAATACCTTGATCCTTTGCAGCTTGCTGCATTTTGGTAACCAATAAAGATGTACTCATTCCGGCGCTGCAATTAAGCATGATAGTTTGTTCTGCCATAATAATAATTTCCTCCTAAAATGTATCCTAATATTTATTTCTTCTATTATAGCACTTTTAAAATAGCGCTTACTAATAAGTCTATTAATTTTTCCACTATTTTCAGAAAATTTAATGAGGGCTTACTTTTTGTCTGAAAATAAAATATACGTGGTCGGTAAGATCTTACCGACTACGTATATTACATAATATAGTTCAATTGTATCTATTCAATTTCACAATGATAACTGTTATAGCCTTATTTAAAAACCTTTAAAAGCTAAAACAATTGCAGCGATACCAACAATTAACAATGATAAACCAATAACTAAAGAAGTCCACATTGCCAGAGGCATAAAGCCATTATTAGTACCCTTATGTAAAATTCCGTGGATATAAACGACACTATTAACTACTTGATAAGACCCTAAAGCCATCATAATCGCAGCGATAATCATTAAAAATGCTGCACTTGTTAAAAAGCTTGCCATTTTAACACCCTCTTTTAAACTAATAACTATACTATACAATGATTCTACCACGTTTTTAAATTAAAGTGGATAATAACTTATAATTTTTTTCTATTCAAAATTTAAAAATGATAGAACAAACAAATAATTCCACCACAAAATAAAACAAGCCCAAAATAGAAAGCAAAAGCAATTGCCAAAATTGAAAAGCCATTACTAGTCCCATTTTGGAGAATACTTCTAGTATATTTATAACTAGATACTAGTTCAAAACCAGCTAGCAAAAGCAAAAGGATACCCATAATTTTCTGGAATATTATGCCGTTAAAAAAGTTACTCATTACTATCGCCTTCTTTAATTTTAAAGCCCTTTCACTTTTATTTTGCCTAATTATAAATCCTTTAATAAAAAAAGTATAGCAATTATATGTTACCCAAATTTAGGAAAAATTTAGTGGATCACAGCCAAAATATTGTTTGCTTTTATTTATCTTTTTTATTGTTCTTTCACAGCTAAAACTAAATTCTTTTGAAATTTAACCACTAAACAAATTACGGCTAGCATTAGTGCCAGCAAACCGCTTAAAGAGAAAACATTAAAGCCTATATGACTGACTAAACTAGTCAAAGGATTAATTATCAGTGGACTAACGACCCCACCTACGGAATAAATCGCAACATAAATTCCCAAAGCCATAGAAACACTGTTATCATCAACAATTAAGGAAATCAAATAAGGAAATTGTCCCATTGCAATACTCATCGCTGCTCCTACTATAAAACTACCAATAAAGACAATTAACAAAGAATGAAACAGACCAATTAATAAGTATGCAATGCCATACAAACATAATGAAAGAGCAATTGAAGAGTAGCGAAGCCTTTTGCCAATTTTACCCACAAATAAGCCACAGATCATCCCACCAACAAGAGAAATGGTGGATGTTAGAGCTGCTTGTGCAGTGGCACCAAGATTTTCTCGCACTACAAACAAAGAGATATTATTATTTAAAACATTATTAAGTAACATTATCAAAAACGCCCAGAAGGCACTATAAAACACGAATTTGTTTAAATGAATTTTAGTATTACCTGCTTTGGTGTCATTCTGAGAAGCTGTTCCAGTTTCAAAGGGCAGAAGAAGAAATACAATTAGGAGTATTAGCAGTGAAAACAGGTATATCCAGTAATTATTAATCCAGCTGCTTGAAGCTGCCAGTTGACCTCCGCCCATGATAAAGACCATGCCACCAATATTAATAAAAGTTGTAGATAACCCCATAGTAGATTCACGGTCACTTTGAGGCAGCAATTGTGCGATTAAAACTTGAGTTAAATTGGTGCAGGCTCCTTGACCTAAGCCCACTAAGCATGAACAAAAAAGTAAAAACTCAAAATTCGTGTGCAGCATTAGTGGCAATAACCCACCAATTGTCACCAAACAAATTGAAACAAGGGTCAACACTTTTAAATTAACTTTATTTGCTGTCAATTTACCAATGATTATTCCCGCAAGCATCATAAATAAATTTGGTAAAGATGTCAGCATTTGTACACTAGTATTATTAAGGGTAAAAAATTTAGCAATGGCAGCGTAAGATGGAGTAATAGCTAAAGATGCCATGCCAATCATACTAACCGCTAAGATACCTATACGAGTTTTTGAAACAGAAACTCTTTTAGCACTATTCATTGATATTTACCGCGTTTTAGTAATACTTTGAACGGCATTTCTACCTGAAAATACGGCATACCCTGCTGTACTTCCTGGTAAAGTGACAGCGTAAGTATCACCAACAAGCATCCCTGCAGCATCATTGCCAACAGCATAAACTCCGGTAAGTGGATAACCATAGGAATTTAAAACGGCATTATTATTATCAACACGAATACCACCAATTGCACATGCCATACCAATACCCAATTCTACTGCATAATATGGACCATCTTTTAAAGCTGTCATGTATGCGGGAGCTTTACCAAAATCGGTATCAGTTCCTTTAGCCACTAAGTCGTTATAACGCCCAATTGTTTGTGGCAAATTGGGCAAATTCAATTTTTCTGCTAATTCAGCCAGAGTGTCGGATTTGGTCAAGTACTTATCACCATTCTGTAAGTCACGCGTAATTTCTTCTTGTAAATGTTCGAATTTTTCAGGTGAAACCGGTGAATTGCCTACTTCTTTGTAAAGGCCGACATTAGTTAAATGGTTAACCGTTTCTTGATTAAGGATTGAAAAAGTTCTTGACTGGGTCAAAAGGGCGCTGCCCGCATGACACATATTGTCATTGACATCTTCATTAACAAAGCGTTCACCTTGCTCATTCACCCATAAAATTGCCTCTTGAGTCGCTGCTGCTGCCAATTGTTCAGGCATATGAACAAAAGGTGGACGTGTTTTATCCAAAATAGCACCACCACCATATTGAATAGCCCCCATCTGATAGTGTTCAGCTCCAGCCTGCCATGCTAGTTTCATGCCGTCTCCGGTAGATTTGCCATCACTAACTGACAGCAAACGTTCAGTTGCAGGAGTCCGTTTCTTAATTAAATCAGGATTATCCACATAGCCACCTGTAGCTAAAATCACGTTAGTTGCAGTTAATTCTCTTAACTGTCCTGTAGCCTCATTTTTAATAACTAGACCACTGACATGACCATTATGTTGTAAAATTTTTTGCGCACTAATGCTAGTCACAATTTCCACGCCAAGAGCTTTAGCTTTAGGTATTAACTTTGCAATCACAGCATGACCACCACCGGCAAAAGTGTGAATAGTAGGCCAGCTTTTACCCTGAGGACCAACTTTACTATACTCAACTCCAAGGGAATAAAGCCAGTCAATTACTGAACCACTTTGACTAATATATTTTCGTAAATGAGGGGCACTGGCTTCATAGTGCGAATAGTTCAGTTCATCTTGGAGCAATTGGGTAGGATCAATCTTAATGCCTTTTTCTTTTTGCAAAAAGCTGTTGACTCCCATTGCGCCTTCAACATAGTTGCCGTCACCGCCTAGTGTCCTGCCTTTTTCAATTACCAAGGTTTTAATACCCTGCTCGCCAGCACTGACAGCGGCTGCCAAACCGCTAAGGCCGCCACCAACGATTATTAGGTTATATGCGAAATTTTTAGGAAACATGAATTTTTTCTCCTACTTCAAGCCGACTGAAACACCGCCATCGCTTAAAACGGTTTGGCCTGTCATAAATGTGGCTTCACTTGCTACAAAAACAAAGACTTTAGCAACTTCGGCAGCGGTTTCTGCCCTCTTCATTGGTACAGTCGGTAAAACTTTCTCCAAAAAGCCGCCTTCGTTAAGTGGGGTTTTAGTTAGGCCGGGAGCAACACTATTAACACGAATATTTTTGTCAGCATAATCAATCGCCGCAGCTTGAGTCATACCAATAATGCCATTTTTGGCTGCATTATAAGCGCCCATACCACCAGGATTATAAATGCTGCCTAAAGCACTGGTATTGACGATTGAGCCATAGCCTTGTTTTAAGAATAGTTTGATTTCCTCACGCATACATAAGAAGGTTCCACGCAAGTCCAAATTAATCGTATTGTCAAAATCTTCATCAGTCAGTTCGGCAAATGGCTTCAAAACGCCGCCACCAGCGTTATTCATTACATAATCAATCTTACCGTAATCGGAAACGATAGTTTGTAACCCGTTCTTAATACTGTCTTTATCCATGACGTTCAAAATCAAGCCGGTAATTTTACCGTTATATTTTTCATTCATTTCAGCAGCAACGTCCAGCACTTTCTTGTTATAGTCAGTTAAAACGACATCACTACCTTGCTTGGCAAATTCTTCACTAATAGCATAACCAATACCTTGAGCAGCTCCAGTAACAACAGCAACTTTTCCTTCTAACATTTTTCTTTTTCTCCTAATTTAAACTCTTAATTGCTTCTTCTGCAGCAATCCAGCCGGAAACAAAGGCAAAGCCGTTAGCAATACCTTCATAACTGGGGTAGCCATCAGAATATAAACCGTTAACATTATTACCAACAATATATAAATCTTTTAGTGGAGTGCCATCTTCTTTTACCGGCTGACAGTTGCGGTCAACATTGACACCGTCTAATGTTCCTAAAATTGCGCAGTGCTCAATTATCGCGTAAAACGGTCCTTCTTGAACGTCAAACAATAATTCAGCAGCCGGCTTTAAGAAAGTGTCGTCCTCTTTCTGCTTAACGGCCTGATTATAAGCATTGACGCTCCTTGTGAGTGAAGAATATGGCAATTGTAACTTTTGGGCTATTTCTTCCAGGGTATCTGCTTTTACTACTTCACCCGTTTTAACCGCTTCGTCAAAGTCTGTTTGAATATTAGATAAAGGCCCCACAGTTGTTCTAGGCGTTTGGCCCACATCACAGAACTGTCTCTCAAAAGTGTCTTCAAGATTAACCTCTTTTTGCTTAAAAGTGTCTAAAGTCTTTTGGTCCAGTAAAACGTAGTACATACCGTTAACGTTATGGGCGGCATTGCCCCACATAGCAAAATCATAAACTACATCCTCGTTTACAAAACGATTAGCGGTTTGATCCAGCCACAGCAATGGTAAATTAGTTAGAGTTTCAACCGCACTGTCTCTTTTCATAGGATTAATACTCATGCTTGGTGCACAGCCATGGGCAAAAAGAACTGGGCGGTGACGACAATCTGCACCTAATTTATGCGTTAATCTAATTCCCGTACCCGTAGATTTGCACTCTCCCAGGTTCAAAAGTGCTTTAGTATCTGAAAAATTGGCTGTCATCATTTCCTGACTGCCGCAATAGCCGCCATCAGCAAATATTACTTTTTTAGCAGCAATTCTAATCTCTGCACCAGCTTTATTTTGGGCAATAACGGCTTTTAAGCCATTATCATATTCCAGATCGACGGCTGCAGTTTCCAACATTACCTTATTGCCAGCTGTGGTAAATTTATCCGGTAATTTATCCCAGTTAGTCATTTTCTCTTTAAAATTATTAAATTTATGGTAGACCAGTGGATCATTTAAGTGTGCTTTTTGTTCGCTTTGTTCCACGGTTACCGGTAAACCCATTTCTGCTAAGCGAGCAATATTAGCCCCTGACTTTTTTAAAAATCGCGCCAATAATTCACCATTAACAAAGAAGTGATTGTAATCTGTTAATCCGTTAAAAGCTTCACGATAGCCATAATTTACGTGCCGCTTTTTTTGTTCAGTGGAATTAATAGCAAAAACTCCATGAGCACCAAATTTGCCGGCACCTCCAACTTTGTTACCTTTTTCTAAAAGTACAAATGGCACATGCTTTTGATAAAGCTCAAAGCAAGCTGAAATTCCAGCCGATCCTGAGCCAACAACTACGACATCAGTTGAAAAAGAATTCAATGTAACTTCACCCTTTCTGATATTTTGTGATTCTTATTACAATTGAATTCTATGTCATTTTTAATAAAAGTGCTAACACATAAAAGTTATTAGCGATAAGTTAAAGTTGTCACATGCTTAAGCATTTTGCTAAATTTAGTTGAAACCATTGGATTCATTGCTATTACCACATTAAAAGCTTTTTGCAATTGAACTGGTGCTAAGCGCTCAATATTATTGCAGTTTTGCGGTAAACTAAATGATTCCGGTACGATTGTGATACCACCATTAAAGTTGACATTTAAACATCCAGCAGCAAAGCTGTTTACCTCTGCCACTTCTTTATATTTCCAACCATTTTGACAGTAGATTTTAAGCATAGCAAGCTGAATATCAGTAATACCAGTTGATTTCCAGTTTTGCATAAAAAGCATACTGTTTTCAGCAAGTTTCTGCTTATCGCCGTGATATTGTCTTAGTTCATCTTTATTTAGCAGTAAGTCAAAACTAGTTTTCCTAAAAGGTAGACAGTCAATTTTATTATTACCGGCAAAAGCTAAGTCAAAGCCAACCAGTATGTCATAATTACCATTAATCAATCTTTTGATGCAAGAATCAAAATTTTCTTCGTCAAAATTTGGCTGACAAATATCTGGTATTTTTGAAGCAAATAATGCAGCGTCATTTTCAAAGCCTTGCAAAAAATGGACACGTAACAGCTTCTCCGGGTTAGGATCCGGGTGGTGCCAAATTTCACTGTACAAATTAATAATTTCTACGCTGCGTTTATAAAAAACTTCTCCTACTGGCGTTAATGAAAACTTACCAGCAGAACGGTTAAGCAGTTTTTGACCCAACTCATCTTCTAATTTTTTAATAGCTGAACTGACAGCTGTTTCTGAAACATAATTTCTCCTCGCTGCTGAAATGAAGCCGTGAGTTTGAACGACATCAACGAAATATTTTACGGGCATTAAGTTATAATTCATTTTGCACCTATGCTATTTAACACAAATTACTTTTTTCACATTTATCATATAAAAAATTTAGTCAATTTTAAACCGTATTCAATAGAAAAGTAGCATTAATTATCAAATATACCTTAACTGTTGGTAATTATGGCAAAAGTAAAGTAAAATGTTTAAGGATTAAAAAAGGAGTGGCATAATGTCTAGACTTGAAAAGCCCGTAGTGATTGGTATTACCGGTGGTTCAGGCAGCGGGAAAACTACCATTGCGCAAAAAATTGTTGCCCAAATGCAAGAGAATGAACACGTTTTGATTATGACTCAGGATTCATATTACAAAGATAATACCGGGATTCCTATGAGTGAAAGAAAGAACATCAACTATGATCACCCAGATGCTTTTGATGTTCCTTTGCTTAGAAAACAGTTGCAAGACTTATTAAATTATCGGTCAGTCGAGATGCCGGTTTACGATTTTAAAGAACATACCCGTAGTCAAAAGACCATTCATACTGAACCTGCCGATATCATTATTCTTGAAGGAATTTTGGTTTTAGCTAACCAAAAAATTCGTGATTTGATGGATATCAAAGTTTACGTTGACACGGATGACGATATTCGCTTTATTAGACGTTTAGAACGTGATCTAAATGAGAGAGGCCGGTCCATTGACTCTGTGATTGAACAATATTTAAGCACAGTTAAGCCGATGTATCATCAATTTATTGAGCCAACCAAGCGCTATGCGGATATTATTGTTCCAGAAGGCGGTAAAAATGATGTCGCCATTGATATGCTTACAACTAAGGTACACTCAATTTTAAGTAAAAAAGAAAAATAAAAAAGGAGTAATTGCTTCAAGTGATATGACCCCCCAAATTTGTCCTAATTTTAGGGTTCACATCAAAGAGCAATACTCCTTTTTAAATATTTAAGCTATTTTTGGCTTTAATGCTTTATCAAATAAATTCGTAATCAGCTTAACTAAAACGCCATCAAAAACCAGAGCAGAAATGATATTGGTAATAAGCATTACGATTTGCACTTGCATACTGAATTTGCTCCAGCCATATAAAATATATGAGGGAATAAAACAGCCAAATGAAGCAAAAAACGCACCAGTTAAGACGCTTTTCCAAGTGAAATTTTGATAACGTTCTTTTTTAGGGAAAAAGCCGATTTCATTAGTAGCGCCTTGAATAATTCCGGAAAGAATCGTAGTAGCACCCCACTGACCACCTATGGCCATTTCAACCACAGAAGCTAATAATTCACCAATCGTACCGGATCCTGCAGTAGGAACAAAATACATCGCTAAAGGTCCAGCCATAAGCCATAAACCTGTAAAAACAGTATCAGTCACCGGTGCAAAACCTGTCGGCACCAGCAGCATTTTGATTAAATTAAAAGCCCAGTTAAAGCCATACGTATAAATGACTCCCATAATAATTCCAATTAATGCAATTAAAATAATCGACTTTACATTCCATTTTGAAGTTCTAGTAAACATAAAAAAATACTCCTAACTTTACATGTCAGTAGGAGTATCATTATTACCTAATTTTACACTTCCCTAACGCAGGTATTGTCCCGATCAGGTTCAGAGGGTATTTCTCAGCTTTTTGGCACCCCTAGTGACTGCTATTCAATTTTTACTATTATAGCATACTTTAATTAAATTTGTTGCCTATTTTTGACGATTACTGTAGTTAATGCCATTAAAATTGACTAAAACTTGCCAACTTTTCTTTAGTTAAATCACGAATAATAGCAAGCGTCAAAGCAACAGAGGCTTTAAAATCTGAATAAGCACTAAAACAATAAGGAGAGTGTTCATAACGAACTGGAATACCAATCACAATGGTTGGTGCGCCATTTTCATAATAAATTGCTGCTCCATCTTGGCCACCGCCAGTGCGAACAGAACGAGTATACGGAATGTTATTCTTATCAGCTAAATCGCAGGCATACTGTTGAAATTTAGGATTAGGCAAAAACGAAGTATCCATGTCACGCAACATCGGTCCCCTTTTCAGTCCGGTTTGCGACAACCATTCTGGAGTAAAAGTATCATCTGCTGGACAAGACTCAAGCACGATTGCTACATCAGGCTTTACGGCTCTTGCTGTAACATACGCTCCGCGCAGACCGACTTCTTCCTGGCTGGAAAGTGCTGCAACAACGTTAAATGCAGTTTGTTCATCTTTTAAATTGTCTAAAACGTCAGCCATGGCAGCAGCGCCAAAGCGGTCATCAAAATCTTTGCCGAAAAACAAACCAGATTTTTCATTGTATTCACATTTAACATCCACAAAAATAGGACAACCCGTATCAATTTGATAATCATTAATTGTTTCGGCACGTGAACTGGAACCAACATCAATTGACATATCGGCTACGTCCGGTACATTATTTTTTTCGGCTGCAGTCATAAAATGAGGTGGTTTAGTAGCCACAACACCGGGAACATATTCACCTGCACGATTTTTAATTTTTACGCGCAGAGCAGGAATATTATATTTAACCCACCCGCCAAGGGGCACGAATTTAATCATGCCATTAGGACGGACAGCTTGGGTAATAAAGCCAACAGCATCTGAATGTGCATCCAGTTGAATCACTGGCCGACCTGGTTGGTTATCTTTTTTGCTGGCATACACATTGAGCATACCGTCAACCTTCACGTCAGCAAAATCTTGAACAGTATCGGTAAATAGTTTAACAAATTCTCCTTCAAAGCCAGAAGTAGAATTGGCATCAGAAAATGCCTTGAGCATTTTAATTTCTTGTTGTTTTTGCATTTTTTTACCTTTCACTAAAAATACTTATGCATTAATTTTACCAAAAACTGGGGTTACACGTTAAAAATTTAAGCAAATCGAGAATTATCTTACTGCTTTTAGCAATATGGCTACTTTTTGTACGTAATTGACTGCTAAAAAAGTTAAAATAGTTGAAAATGGTCTGTTTTTTTAGCAAAAAAATGATATAATCGAAATATTAGGAATTTAAATTGTTTTACAATGAAGGGTAGATAAATGCCAAAAAACGACAATATTAATAGTATTATTGATCATAAATTGTTTAGTGAAGAGGACATTCACCAAATGTGTGTTAAGTTAGGAAAGCAGCTTACCAATGATTATGCTGGTAAAAAGCCATTAATTGTGGGAGCTCTTAAGGGTGCTGTTTTCTTTTTAACTGATTTGGTTAGAGAAATGGACGTCAAAGCTGAAATTGATTTTCTCGATGTCTCAAGCTACGGTAATGAAATGGAGTCTTCCGGGAAAGTTAAGCTAGTTTCTGATTTAGCATCTGATGTGAAAGATCGTGATGTTTTAATCGTTGAAGACATTGTTGACACTGGTTTAACTTTAGATTTTATGAAAAAGTTGCTTGAAAAACGTGGGGCAAAAAGCGTTAAATGTTGCGTTTTACTTAACAAGGAAGCAAATCGTAACGTTGATGTTGATGTTGAATATTATGGTTCAAAGGTTGGTAATGAGTTTGTAGTAGGCTACGGACTTGATTTCATGAATTATTACCGTAACCTGCGTTACATTGGTGTACTAAAACCCGAAATTATTAAACTGGTTAATAATAAATAAAAGAGTTGTCTTGAGGACAACTCTTTTTAAATGCCTTTATTCTTCTTGAGACTCTTTTGCTTTTTCGTTAATATTTTTAACGATAAACCAGCGCATGAAACCCTGTTCGATATCATCGAGCTTAAATTCAAAACCCTCTAATTTAACTTTCTCGCCCTTTTTTAAGTCCGGATAGTGTTCCATCATATAGCCACCGATGGTGATAATATCACTATCCTGGAAACTTTTTAAGTCAGTCTTAAAATATCTGGCAAAATCATATAGGGTCGTTTTGCCCGATACATGAATATTACCTTGCTCATCTCTAATTATATAATCATCAGAAACGTCATCTATTTCATCTTTAACCGTACCGAATAGTTCCTCATAGATATCCTTATCAGTAACTATTCCACTGGTACCGCCATATTCATCCACCACCAAAACGATTGGCGTGTGCTTTTTAATCATTAACTGCAAAATATCTTGGATTGGCATGGATTCAGGTACTGTAATCATTGTTCTAATAATACGTGTAACTGGCACCTTGTCGTCAATCTGGCTCTGTTGGATAACATCAAAGGCATAGATGTAACCAACAATATCATCTTTGTTATTGTCGCGAACAACCGGAATTCTACTTGAACCTTCATCCAAGTACAATTTAAGGGCTTGCCTGATAGAATCAGTCGAATTAATAACCACTAACCGCGTTCTATCCGTCATAATATCTTTGGCTATTTTATCATTCAGCTCAAAAGCACGCTTCATATATGTCAGATCATTTTTATCAAGCGAGCCACCATGAACGGCTTTCCGCGATAGTTTAATGATTTCTGACTGCGAGTAAACCTGATTTTCTTCATCAGCCGGCTCAAAACCCAACATTTTAAGTAACCCATTTGAACTGGCATTAAGCAGCCACACAAAAGGATAAACCAAGGTATGGAAAAGTTGCAAAGGGGTCACAATTTTAAGCAAGATTTTTACTGGCATGTCAATCGCAATATTCTTAGGTACAATTTCTGTTACTACAACTTCTAAGTAAGTTAACAAAATTACACCTAAAATCGCACTTAGTGAACGAATTACCGCATGATTAAGTTCTAATAAATTAAATGCTCTTTCAAATATTGCAGCCAAAGTATCCGCTGAAAACCAGCCCAAAACTACACCAACTAAAGTAGTTCCAACCTGTGTCGTTGAAAGGTATTCATTTAAATTATGAGTCATGTGCAAAGCGCGCTTTACTTTGCGCTGGTTGCCAATTTTATTAGACAACATATCTTCAAGCTGGCTGGGCCTGGTTTGAACCAAAGCAAATTCTGCAGCAACAAAGAATGATGCAAAAACAAAAATAACTAAAGTTGCTATTAAATTAGTAACTATTTGGGCTGTACTCAAAATCTATATCATCCTTATCAGTATAACCGTGAAAATTTCCTATTAAACATTCTATCATTAATAGCGCTTTATTTAAATTGAAGTACTTGTCTATTTAACTAATTTATATATTTTTTTGAATGGCAGACGATCAGGATAAAATTTGGGATCATTAACCTCAGCTGCATTATCTTGATATCCTAACCCAATTGCCATACCAATAAGCTCATCTTCTGGAATTTTGCCATATTTACGCACTAAATCGGGATAAGACACCATTGAGTGCGCCGGCATAATTGCTAATCCGGCATTAAGTGCCAGCAACATGATGCTTTGAGAAAAAATCCCTAGATCATAAACTGACCAAATGGGGGAATTTCTAGGAATCGTAAGAAATGCCACATCTTGAGCATTAAACATGTTGTTATTTGATTCTGTAAATAAGTCCATTTTATTATTGAAAAAATATGGTTGTGAAGCTCCAACTGCAGCCATATTTTGACTGGGATATGAATCCCAATTAAGTGACAGCATTTTGACAAAATCTTCATGAGGCTCAATATTGTTCTTTATTTGAGCTTTGACCTCTTTTTTTAAACCAGCAAGTGCATCACCAGTTAACATATATACCTTCCAAGGTTGCGAGTTAAGCAGTGACGGGGATAATTGTGCCCTTTCAATAATATTAGCAAGTAACTTTTCGTTAACTTTTCTATTAGTAAACTTGCGAGTAACTCGTTCATGGTTATAAACTTTATCAAATTCCATTACGACTCAAATCCTTACATACAAATAGCATTATCAAACACTCTACTTATTAAACAAAATCTCTCTAAAATTTTAAAAACAGGTAGAACTAATCAAAAACACTCGTTTTTTGCGATACTCACTTGTTTACACTTTATATAAAGCTATAAATTAAAGTATTACTATCTAATAAATTCAATCATATAAACATTAATTATATTAATAAATTATACACAATATTGCAAAAGTATTCAGTAAGATTAACAAAATATTTCTAGTAAAATTGTTCTAAGGACAACTTTTGTTTAAAACATAAAATTTTTCGTGCTGCTTTTACACTATATAAGTATTACTTAATTATATATAAATGAATAAGCAAAGTGTTGATAAGTTGCTAATTTTAAAACAAATGCATAATTAAAAAACAGTTCAACTAGAAAACTAATTAAACCGTCCTTAAATTTTATATTGCCTGCGTAATTCACGCTCTTGATCGCGCTTCTTAATGCTCTCGCGCTTATCATATTTTTTCTTTCCTTGGCCAACACCAATAAGAACTTTGGCAAAACCATGTTTAAGATAAACCTTCAAAGGGATAATTGCAATCCCCCGCGTAGATTGGTCTTTAGCAAGTCGTTGAAGCTGCTTTTTATGCAAAAGTAATCTTCTTGAACGAAGAGGTTCATGGTTATAACGATTACCTTGTTTATATTCACTAATGTGGACATTCTCAAGAAAAGCCGAACCATTTATAACTTGTACATAACCATCGCGCAAGTTAATACGTCTTGCTCGCACGGATTTAATTTCTGTACCTGTCAAAGCAATACCGGCTTCATATGTGTCCTTAATAAAATAGTCATGATGTGCTTTTTTATTCTGAGCAATTAAATTCTCATTTTTTTCTTTTTTCAATTTTTCAACCTAATGTTTATATCTACTTAAATGTGGATGATTGCCATTTTTTTGAAAATTGTTACGGTAATGTCCTTTATGGGCGTGATCATTGCGAAAACCCCGATTGCCCCGCCTTTCAGTTTTAACGCCGCGATTATTATGAGGCTTTTTAGGGGCATTGGGATCATAAATTTCAAAGTCAAGTTGATGCTGTTCAACATTAGCATTTGTCAGAGTGACCTTAAGCGGCATCCCTACGTGGAACTGTTTATGAGTCCCACGACCAGTTAATGTCATGCTTTTTTCATTATAATTGTAAAAATCATCTGTTAAATTGGAAATATGAATAAGTCCCTCTACAGTGTTTGGAAGTTGAATAAACATACCAAAACTGGTAACAGATGACACTACAGCATCAAAGTGATCACCCACTTTATCAGCCATAAATTCGGTCATCTTTAGATCATTAACTTCTCTTTCAGTATCAACGGAAACTCGTTCCTGAGTTGAAGTTTGATCGGCCACATCTGGCAAATAGCTGGCAAAATGATCCTGCGTTTTCTTGTCAGTCCCTTTTTCACAGTAAGCATGAATCATCCTGTGAACCATCAGATCCGAATACCTTCTGATTGGCGAAGTAAAGTGGGTATAAAACTTAGCTGCCAAACCAAAGTGTCCTAAAGGTTCTTCTGAATAATGTGCCTGCTTCAAGCTGCGCAGCATCATCATTTGTACTACGGCTTCTTCGGGAGTACCAGTAGTTTTAGCAACTACTTTTTGTAAATCAATTGGTTTAACATGGTTTGGATCAGCTGTAATATGTAAGCCAAATGCACTGCAAAACTCAAAGAAGCTCTTAATCCGCTCACCATCAGGAGTTTCATGCACGCGGTATAAAAATGGGACATGCTTACGATAAAAATCTTCCGCAACAGTTTCATTAGCCAGCAGCATGAAGGATTCAATCATCTTTTCAGCTATTCCGCGATCGTGTAACACAATATCCGTTGGTTTACCCTGATCATCCACAATAATCTTTGCTTCAGGTTCTTCAAAGTCAATTGCACCACGTTGATGCCTCTGCTGGTATAAAATATTGTGCAGTTCAGCCATATCCTGCAGCATAGGAGCAAGCTTAACATATTTTTCTTCAAGCTCTTCATGATTATCAGGATCTAAAACTTTATTAACATTGTTATATGTCATCCGGCCATGTGATCTCATTACCGAAGGATGAATACGATAATTAACCCTCTGTCCTTCCGGGGAAATTTCCATTTCACAGGATAATACTAAACGATCTTGACCTTCGTTGAGGGAGCATATGCCATTTGAAAGCCTAAAAGGCAACATTGGAATAACGCGATCAACTAAATAAGTACTGTTGCCTCTGGTAAAAGCTTCCTTATCCAAAGGAGAATTTTCTGTCACATAGTGAGCAACATCAGCGATATGAACACCTAAATGATAGTTACCGTTAGGCAATTTCCATAACACGACTGCATCATCAAAGTCTTTAGAATCATCACCATCAATTGTAACAGCAGGCTGGTCCCTAATATCCTCACGGTTTGCCATTTCAGCTTCAGTTACGTGATCCGGAATGGCGTTAGATTGAGCAAGGGCATCATCGGACCATTCAGTTCTAACGTCATGCTCTGAAACGATTGCCATAATGTCAACGCCCGGCAAATTTTTGTTACCAATAACATTGGTAACTACACCAGTCATTGAATCAGGATTGTTCTTGTCAGGATAACTAGCAATAGCTACTTTAACAATGTCCTGCTTTTGCGGCTGTAAACCGTCTTGGCTGATATAAACCCGATAATTAGCCAGCTTTTTATTTGAACTTAAAACATAACCAATAAAATGACTAATTTTCACTTGGGCATCGGTCATTGGATAAAATTCACCCACAAGTGTCTTGGTCCCCCGCTCAAGAATTTGCTCCACTTGACCTTCAGGGCCTTTACCATTCCAGGGATTGCCACCTGCAGTAATTTTAACCTTCACACTGTCTCCGTCAACAGCATATTCAGTATAGTCGCGGGCAATAAAAATATCATCAGCATCTTCATCATCAAGTTTGACGAAGCCAAAGCCTTTGCTATTTGCTTTAAAAATACCTTCGACTTCAGTATTTTCCTGTGCTAATTGGTAGTGACCCATACCATCAGTAATTATTTTCTTTTTTTGCTCTAAATAAGATAGTGCTTTGACCATATCAGAAAAACTGCCAAGTCTGTCTCGGCGTAACATACGGTCAATTTGTTCTACTTGATACTGTTTTTTAGGATTACGACGAAAAATCTCTAAAACATTAGCTAAAATGCTCTCGTTTTGTGCCATGCACTTTTAACTCCATTTCATTATTAAAAAGATAAAAAAAGTCCTCCCATCACTTGATCGGGAGGAACCATTAGTTATTTTGAAGACAAATAAGCTAATACAATAGCAAAAGCGAAAAAGAGAACCAGTAATACAGAGGTTACTTTTTCCATAAATGCTTCAAAACCACGTTTCTTCGTTTGACCACTAAAAACTGCACCGCCAGAGAGTGCATTCAATGCATCTTGCTGCTTTTGCGGCTGCATCATTGTCGCAATAATGATTAAGATTGAAACAATAATTAGTAGCGTCATAAATAAATTGTACAATGCGCTGCCTCCAATATACAGATACGTTACTGGTAAATTTTAGCACAAAATAGATTTAATTTCGAGTTTTATTTTTCGAGCTCTGGAGCATCAGTTTTAAATTTATTTTGTGTTGTTTTCTGGTGGTTTTTATACCACAGAGAAGTCTTATTTTTTGAATATAGTTTTTTTAGAGCCTTTTGTTCATTATAGTCGTAATCTTGCGGTTTGACCTTTTTAAACCATTTAGGATGGTAAAAGCGTAACAGATTGCCGGCGATAACACGGTCAGATAATGAAAGCTGCGTTGTTACTTTGTTTGATATTGCTACCAATTCAGTCTTTAATTTTTTATCTGGCTTAATTATTTCTGCACCTGTCTTAGTATCATAATAGGTACTACCAACTTTGGCATATAACGGTGTGATGAAGTCACCGTTACGTTGTGCAACTATCTGTGGTGCATTTTTACTTAACAAGTCATGACCAAACTGGATCGTTTTCTGGTTCTTAATTCCAAGCAAATTAAGCAGTGTAGGTAGTACATCAATTTCACCACCATAGGTTTTTTTGATGCCTCCCTTTAGGCCCTTCATATGAAACATTAAGGGAACCCGTTGGAACTTCAGATTATCGAAATTAGTAAATTCATCTTGGTTAAGTAGCTCTGCGCTAGCCTTGTGGTGATTACCGGAAATACCATAGTGATCACCATAAAAGACTAACAAAGTGTTTTTAGCTAAACCTGTTTTTTGCAGCCACCGCATTAACTGACCAATCGCCTGGTCGAGATAATGGGCAGTTTGAACGTAACCATCAACCGTTTCATCACCAGTTTCAGTCTTAGCAATTGACTGATTTTTCTTATCTAAATCATAAGGATAATGATTGGTAACCGTTATTAATTTAAGATAAAAGGGTTGTGGCAAACGTTCGATATATTTAATAGACTGGGAGAAG
Organism: Lactobacillus sp. ESL0260; assembly: GCF_003692935.1. NCBI lineage: Bacteria > Bacillati > Bacillota > Bacilli > Lactobacillales > Lactobacillaceae > Lactobacillus > Lactobacillus sp. ESL0260. The sequence goes on along the minus strand of NZ_REHO01000007.1, from coordinate 7,440 downwards.
AAAATCTTATCTTTTAAACCATAGCCGATGTAATATTTGGGCTTATTCTGATAATAAGAAAGCGGCATGAAGTACTCATAACCAAATTGTTTATAAGCATTATTACGATTCCAAAAAGAACCGGCGCCGCCGTGCATAACCGCCGTAGTATATCCACCCTGTTGACTTAAAATTGCAGGAGCGCTCTCAAACGTATTTGAAGTACCATAACTGGACATTGCTGACCCAGACTGTAAACCAAAAAGAGAATTTTCCAGCATCATTTCAGCATCCGACGTTTTTCCTTGTCCAACTTGATTGTAAAAATTGGAGAAGCTAAGCGTATTCTTGGCGTGATAGAGTTTATTTAAATTAGGGGTGACCTCTTTGCCTTTCCATTTGTACCCTATTAAAAATTGCTGGAAGCTCTCAAGGTGAATAACCATCACGTTTTTGCCCTTGGCTACTCCGGTATATGCACTATTGGGTTTTACATAATTAAGCTTTAAGTACTTTTTGACTGCTTGCAAATCAGAAACATTTGCCTTAGCCATTTGTTCACTTGTTTGTGCAGTCTTAAAAGCATCATAAACGGCATATTCATTCATACCCAAATATTTAACAATGTAACTGTTGTCAAAAGTTCTCGTCAATAGCCCTGGACGGTCTTTTTGGGCCATCATCAAATTGATCCCTATCAGCAGAACTGCGATACCTTCAAGCAAAAGATTAAATTTAAGCTTTAATGGGCGTAAATCGTACTTAACTATCTTGCTAACCATCAAAATAATGACAAAAGCAATATCAATAAAAGTTAAAAAATCAGTTGCTCGGGTAATCCCTACAATACTTTTACCTAAATTATCCGCGGTTGAACCGGAAGTTTTAATAATTGATAACGACAAAAAATTAGAAAATTCACGATAATAAAGGATGTTGGCAAATAACCATAAACTGAGTACCAAATCAGTTGCAATCAGAATCCAATATGATTTTCTGCCTTTAAAGAAAAGACTAATGCCTAATAATAGCAAACCCGCTGGTAAAGGATTTAAAAACAACAGAAAATTCTGCATTGCTCCTTCAGCACCGAGATTAAATTTTGTCAGATAAATAACGTAAGTCTTTAACCAAAAGGTCACTAAAACAATAGTAAAAAAGCCTAGTTTGGTTTGTGTCAGCCATTGTAGAAAAGACTTGATCCGTGTCATCTTATTCTCCTCTCACTAAGCTTATATCTTACCCTTAACTGCAATTATAAGTATGGATTTTAATAAAAATTAATTATTTGACGGGCTCACTACTTTTTTAGGCTTGAAAATCCAGCCAAAAATTCCCAAGATCATGCCAAAGAAATAGGTCACAAACCGCCACAAAAACATCCCTACAATTAAGGTACCATTAGCCGAAATAAAGGTAGAAAATAAAGTTTGAAAACTGTATTCAGCTCCCCCAGATGCTCCCGGAATTGGTATTATCGCCATAAACATAATAATCATAATATTCATTTGCGTTACGCTCGCCCAATCGGCTGGTACGTTTAACGTAACTAAAGTCATGTAAGGGATGGAATAAAAACATAATAATTGTAAAACGGTCAGTATGCCACATACAATTAACTTCTTTTTTTCCTTTTTTAATTTTTGGCTCTCATCATAAAAAGTATCAATCTTTTCAAGCGTGTTTTGGCGCCAAACACTAACTCGATCTTGCTTAATAAATTTAGCCAGCAAGTTCATAATCCAGTTAGCAGCGTTTTTAGTCCAGTTATAGGCAAACAAAATTGCAAGCAAAAAGATGATCGAACCTACATGAATCAAAAAGCCAATGGCAATGAAAATGGCTAAACCGGCAAACTTAGTTGCGACCATGTGAAAGCCGGTAATAATTGTCGTGACATAAGCCAAAAACACTACAATTTGATAGATAATGAACTTCATAAGTAGCAGAGAAGTTGCGCGCCCCCCTTCAATACCCATTTGCACCATCGCAGCTAATTGCGAAGGTTGGCCTCCGGTTGACATCGGAGTAATCGCATTAAAAAGAGCCTGAATTAAAGGGATTCTGAAAAAAGACCATTTCGAGCGCTGGGGTTCATTTTTACGTTCACTTAAAACGGCTAAAATACTGGCCTCAAAGACATAGGAAAGAAGCATTAAGCCGAACACCAAAATTAAAGCAATAACATTAATATTACGAGTTGCCTGTTCTAACTGGGCAATGGGAGTCGATCTTAAATCAACGTATAAAACAATACCACTGATTAAAAGAACGACGGCAACACCCCACAAGTGCTTTTTATTCATTAGCGAATTTGTCCTAATTTCCGGCCGATTTCATATTGCTCGTGGTAAAAATCATCCCAGATCCGTGCCAGATTGTCCTCTGAATATTTGTCACTAGCCTCAGCAGATAACTTGCTATATTGATTTAAAATGGCTGGATCTTGGGCTGCTACCTGCAACTGATTATTCATTTCCGTAAAATTGTGCCCCTTCATGTAATAGCCACTAATTATTGCCTGATATAAGTCAAGGTCACGTAATAAGACTGGCGTTCCACAACTAAAAGCTTCAAGTACAGACATAGGAAACAATTCGTCATAAGATGGCAAAACAAATAAATCCGCTATATTGAGATAATCAACGAGTTTTTGCCGATCAATTATTCCAGTAAATTTGAGATTTTGGGGTGGATTATCTACTAATTTTTTAAAATGGTCGTAGCCGTCTGTTATTTTCCCAAAAGAAAAACCACCAGCCCATATAAACTGCATCTCTGGGTTGGCCACAGCCAGTTTGGCAAAGTCATCAACCCCTTTGCGTTCCTGTACTTGGCCATCACCAAAAACGACAAATTTATCAAGAGATATATTCAACTGATGGCGAAATGCGTTCTTTCTTTCTTGTCTTTCAGGATAAAATTCGTCTTTAGCTACAAAGTTAGGAATATATTTAACGTTTTCGCGTTTAATACCATATTTAACTAACTTATCTATAAAAATAGGATTGACAACGACTATTTCATCCATTCGTTTATAAAAATCAATCACATATTTGTAAAAAACTTTTTTTGCTAACGGTGGCAACTTTACCGAGCCTTCAAGGGTCTCAGGCAAAAAATGCACATAGCCAATTTTGCGTCCGCGAGCCGGTGAGAAACTGTTGGCAAAATAAGTGGGGTTCACAGTATGATAATGAGTCAGATCGCTTGCACCATATTTGTTATTTGTAACATAAAACTTATCGACTAGGTGCGTTCTAAGTAAGTGAATTAATTCTATGTACGCTGAACCAACTCCCTGCCCTTTTACAGATGCAGCCTGTGAAAACATATTAATTCTAATCATTTGACTCCTCTTTGTGATCCTTTTGATAATCTAAAATGACATCCTGATAGAATTGGTAAACTGCACTGGCAAATTTTTTAGCCGATATTTGATCCATTTTAGCAGCTAATTTTGCAGGCGGAATTGGCTTGCGCCCTTGTCTTAAATAAAACAATATTTCGCTTAGCATTTCACCAGGACCATTAAAAACTTTGCCAAGTTCATCATCATCAAAAACATGTTCTGTATAATCCGTATCATAAACGACGCATTTTGTGCCGGAAGCTAAAGCTTCAATGTAAGTTAAACCCTGTGTTTCAGTATCACTGGCTGAAACAAACAAGTCTGCCATTTTATAGTACGAACCTACATCATCATGAGGTACATCACCTGTAAATATTACATTATCTTCTAATGTTAATCGTTCAACCTGCTCCTGCAAAACTTCCATATCAGGGCCGTCGCCGGCAATTACTAAACGAGTTTCAGGAAATTCATCAATAATCTCCGGCATAGCATTCAAAATACGGTCAATCTTTTTTTCCTCAGCAACTCTACTTAAGGTCAATAAAACCGGAGCATCAGCAGGTATGCCTAATTCTTGGCGCATATCATTATTAGCTGCCTTATTTAGGCTATTTACGTCCACTCCTGTTGGAATTACTCTCATAGGTATGTTTACCTTATAGCGCTTCAAAAGGGCCTCTACGCGCTTACTAGGGGCAATAACGCCATCCATATTTTTTAAGTAAACGTTAGTAAATTGTTTAACGTGATAAGGCCTTAGCAGGTGCCCATTTAAAACATAATGTAAGTAATCTTCATACATAGTGTGATAAGTATGAATTGCCGGAATTTTCAATTGGTGGGCAACATATTTGCCTATCATACCCAAGGCAAACTCAGTTTGAGTATGAACAATATCAAGTTTAACTTCCCGTGCGACCTTTGTAGCTTCAAAAAAGCCCCTGAATGCGACACGGCGGTCAGTAAATGAAATAAAGGGAACACTACTAAAGCGAAAGACATTAGCTTCAACTGTTCCCTTTTTTATATGAGGATCAGTAGTAGTAAAGATAAATACATTATGACCTTGTTTTTCAAGAGCATCTTTTAAAGTTTTGATTGATGTGGCTACACCACTTAATTGCGGAAAATATGAATCGGTAAAGATACCTATATTCATCTGAAATACCTCCATAAAAGGTATTATAAAGATTACACAAAGCTTGTGCAATTTTTATATAATATATATTTACTAAAATAAAAGCAGCTCTCTTATGAGAGCTGCTCCAACAATAGCGGTGATCGGGGTCGAACCGATACGTCCTAAACGGACACCAGATTTTGAGTCTGGCGCGTCTGCCAATTCCGCCACACCGCCATATCAATAATTTAAAATTAACAGTTCAATGAGCGAACCGATAAAGGCGGGGATCGGATTTGAACCGACGATTAAGGTTTTGCAGACCTCTGCCTTACCACTTGGCTACACCGCCATCGAATTTTATTAACAATAGATTGGGATAGCTGGATTCGAACCAGCGCATAATAGAGTCAAAGTCTAGTGCCTTACCGCTTGGCTATATCCCAATGCTAGGGCGGAATATGGGATTCGAACCCATGTATGCCGGATCCACAAACCGGTGTGTTAACCCCTTCACCAATTCCGCCATGAAGGTTAACAGGGATAGTAGGAATTGAACCCACACTAGCGGTTTTGGAGACCGATGTACTACCTTTATACGATATCCCTATTATGGAGGAGGGTGGATTCGAACCGCCGAACTCAGAGAGAGCGGTTTTACAGACCGCCGCGTTTAGCCACTTCGCTACTCCTCCAGACTGATGGCGCGGGACGGAATCGAACCGCCGACACAAGGAGCTTCAATCCTTTGCTCTACCGACTGAGCTACCGAGCCATCCTACGGTCCATATCAGATTTGAACTGATGATCTTCTCCGTGACAGGGAGACGAGATAAACCACTGCTCCAATGGACCATATTGCGGGAGGTGGATTTGAACCACCGGCCTTCGGGTTATGAGCCCGACGAGCTACCAGACTGCTCCATCCCGCGATTATAATAAAGGAGGATGTGGGATTTGAACCCACGCACGGCAAGACCGTCTAACGGTTTTCAAAACCGTCCCCTTAAGCCACTTGGGTAATCCTCCAATTGTAAATATACCAAAGAATGGTAATGACCCGTACGGGATTTGAACCCATGTTACCGCCGTGAAAGGGCGATGTCTTAACCACTTGACCAACGGGTCATATTTATCGTTCTTACGTCATAAGACGCTTAATTATAATACCGAACTTATTACTAAAAGTCAACTATTTTTTTATTTTGTTGCTTCTGTAAATCCTTTAAGTTCTTGAATCACAACGTTATTAATAATACAGGATTATGATTCATCTTGCAAGAGTTTTGTGCAAAAAGTTGAACAATTTTAGCATAAAACTTTTTTATTGCAAAGCCTAGAAAAATTAAAACTTGTTGCTCAATAAAATCTTAGTAATAATTGAAATTTACCAATCAAAAAGACCGCTAGAAAAATCTACGGCCTTTTTATTATATAGCGGAGACTGAGAGATTCGAACTCTCGCACCAGAATAACCCGATCTACACCCTTAGCAAGGGCGCCTCTTCAGCCACTTGAGTAAGTCTCCACAATGGGCCTAAATGGACTTGAACCATCGACCTCACGCTTATCAGGCGTGCGCTCTAACCAGCTGAGCTATAGGCCCCTAAAAGCGGGTAACGAGAATCGGACTCGCGACTAAAGCTTGGAAGGCTTTCGTTTTACCACTAAACCATACCCGCACTAATAATAAATGGCGCGGGACGGAATCGAACCGCCGACACAAGGAGCTTCAATCCTTTGCTCTACCGACTGAGCTACCGAGCCATCCTACGGTCCATATCAGATTTGAACTGATGATCTTCTCCGTGACAGGGAGACGAGATAAACCACTGCTCCAATGGACCATATTGCGGGAGGTGGATTTGAACCACCGGCCTTCGGGTTATGAGCCCGACGAGCTACCAGACTGCTCCATCCCGCGATTATTTTAAATTAAAAGTACAAACAAACTCCATACTTTTATGGACCTTGTAGGACTCGAACCTACGACAGGACGGTTATGAGCCGTCTGCTCTAACCAACTGAGCTAAAGGTCCAAGCTCTGGGAAATAGCGGCGGGGGGGATCGAACCCTCGACCTCCCGGGTATGAACCGGACGCTCTAGCCAGCTGAGCTACACCGCCAACAAATGTAACCATATATCAGATTACAATCGGGAAGACAGGATTCGAACCTGCGACCCCCTGGTCCCAAACCAGGTGCTCTACCAAACTGAGCCACTTCCCGTGATTATGCGCCCTGAAGGATTTGAACCTTCAACCTTCTGATTCGTAGTCAGACACTCTATCCAGTTGCGCTAAGGGCGCATCACTAAATGCCGAGGACCGGAGTCGAACCGGTACGGTTGAAACCAACCGCGGGATTTTAAGTCCCGTGCGTCTGCCAATTCCGCCACCCCGGCAAGTAATGAAAGCGGAAGACGGGATTCGAACCCGCGACCCCCACCATGGCAAGGTGATGTTCTACCACTGAACTACTTCCGCAAAATATGAAATGCCGATTATACGATTTGAACGTACGACCCCCTGTTTACAAGACAGATGCTCTACCAACTGAGCTAAATCGGCAAAATGTAAATATGGTATATATTATTGGCGAATACGGGTGGTGGGACTTGAACCCACACGTCCGAAAACACTAGAACCTAAATCTAGCGCGTCTGCCAATTCCGCCACACCCGCAAAATGGGGCCATGAGTCGTGACGGGCTTGAACCGTCGACCCTCTGATTAAAAGTCAGATGCTCTACCAACTGAGCTAACGACTCGGAATGGAGGATACAGGGCTCGAACCTGTGACCTCCTGCTTGTAAGGCAGATGCTCTCCCAGCTGAGCTAATCCTCCATATGCACGGCAACGTCCTACCCTCGCAGGCAGTCTCCCACCAACTACTCTCGGCGTGAAGAAGCTTAACTGCTGTGTTCGGCATGGTTACAGGTGTTTCCTTCTTGCTCTTGCCACCGTACTTTTTTCCTTGTGAGCTT
>NZ_REHO01000006.1:0-25572 GCF_003692935.1 Lactobacillus sp. ESL0260 | reverse complement strand
CTCGACTTGCATGTATTAGGCACGCCGCCAGCGTTCGTCCTGAGCCAGGATCAAACTCTCATTTTTTAAATGTTTGTTTGAATGTTTGCTCATTCGTTCCAAGATTCGCATCTCGGATTTATTTGCTTGCGAAATTGACTTCGCTCTTTTGTTTTGGGTTCTTTAAAACCCGCACATTTTTGCGAAAACATTGTTCAGTTTTCAAGGTACTACCTGCTGCTAAAGCAGCTTTTTTATTTTGCCAGATTCAGTTGCTTTTGTCAAGCACTTTTTTCTGACTCATTTTTGCCGTCTTACCGGACAGCGTTTATTATCTTACTAAAACAATTGTCTTTTGTCAACTGCTTTTGCTTGATTTTTTTAACCCTGTCTTCGTGCTCGCGCCTTGCGGCTCATTGCCCGACGACAGTTATTAATACTAGCAAGTATTTTTCTTTTTTGCAAGTCTTTTTTGCAAATTATTCGAGTGACTATCTTCTTTATTCATGATAAAGTTGTCATATCAACGTTTAGAGGGGAGTTTTCAAAATAAAAAAATTTGATTTAGCAATTATAGGAGCGGGACCCGTAGGGTTATTCTGTGCCAATTTTGCTCATCTTCATGGTCTAAATACAATAATTTTTGATTCACTAGCTGAGGTTGGCGGGCAACCAAAATTACTTTATCCCTTTAAAGAAATTTTGGATATACCAGCTTACAGTTCTATATTAGCTCATGAACTAATTACCAAATTACAAAATGATACTAGAGAACATACAACATTCGTTTTAAATCATCCCGTTAGAGCCATTAAGCAAAGTAATAATACGTTTGTTATCGATGAGGAGTATTCTGTTAGAAGCGTCATTATTGCCACTGGGACTGGATTTTTCAGTCCAAAAAAATTTCCACTGAAAACGAATGAGGAGATTGAAAGAAGGATTCACTATTATGTTAAAAATCCCCAAGATTTTGCTCATCAAAAAGTAGGTGTCTTCGGTGGTGGCGATTCAGCTCTTGACTGGGCAATTGAATTAGCAAATCAACCGGCTGCCAAAATCAAACTAGTTCATAGAAGAAATGAATTTCGCGGTCTCGAATCAAGTGTCACCAAACTAAAAAGTTTAAAAAATGTTGAAATAAAGACCCCTTATCTTCCTAAATCAATTGAAATTAGAGATAATCAACTTAATATTAGCTTGAAAAAAATTGGAAGTAACGCTATTACTGACGAGCAATTTGATCAAATAGTCGTTGGCTATGGCTTTCGAGCTAATAATCAGTTTGTAAAAAAATGGGGTGTTAATTTAGTTAATAACCAAATAGAAGTTTCTCGCTCTATGGAAACCAATGTACCTGGTATTTATGCAATAGGCGATGTCACTACTTATTCTGGCCGAGTCCCACTTATTGGTCTGGGCTTTGGAGAAGCACAAATTGCAATTACTACAATTATGCGTAAGCTTTTCCCTGAAAAGACCTTAACAATACATTCAACCAGCATTTAGGAGATGTTTATGACAATAATCAATTTTATTTTGCACATCGATCACCATTTGATTGAAATAGTCAATCAGTTTGGCAATTGGACGTATTTGATTATCTTTGCCATTATTTTTATTGAAACTGGATTAGTTATATTTCCCTTTTTACCAGGTGATTCATTAATTTTTGCTGCTAGTTCTTTAGCAGTTAATCCTGCATATAATTTAAATATCTGGTGGATTTATTTTGCAGTGCTGCTGGCAGCAATACTAGGCGATGCCTGTAATTATGAAATAGGTGCCTGGTCGGTTAGACAAGGCTCTAAACATACCTGGTTTAATAGATTAATCAATCAAAAAAATCGGACGGCAGCTGAAAACTTTTTTGAGCGACATGGACCAATTACTATTGTTATTGGCAGATTTATCCCCTTTATCAGAACTTTTGTCCCTTTCATTTCAGGTGGAAGTAACATGCATTATGGTAAGTTTGCCTTATATAACGTAGTTGGCGGAATATTTTGGAGTGGTTTGTTCACAATACTTGGTGCCTTCTTTGGCAACATCCCTTTTGTCAAAAATCATTTCTCAATGTTAATACTTGCAATAATTATAATCTCGGTTCTGCCGATTTTTATAGTATCGTTAAAAAAGCGGATTAAAAACAAAAAGGAGATCCATTAAGGACTCCTTTTTATTTTTGTAATAATTTATCTGCAAAATACAATTCATAGACGATACCGGCAATCGCAAAACAAGAAGCAAAAAAGCCTTCTGTGAGCACATTAATAATCGGATCTGTAGCGGGATCAAATAGCCAAGTATTGCTGCCAGCAAAAAATAAATGATGAAATGTAATAAAAAAGTTATCAAAATTTGCCAAAGCAAACGGTAAAACGGCAATCGGCAATAGTAAAAATAATAACGCCCAAACCTTATTTAAGCGCAAAAATTTTTGATTTTTTCTTTTACACCAAAAATATATGACCAAACAGCACAAGAAGGCAACGATCGCCAAAACAAATAATTTTTTGACATCAGCAAAATGCTTGGCAGCCATTGCAGAAGTATGAAAATCACGCATGCGCAGCTTACGCTTAAATGGCCAAATGAGGTACCACAACAGCTGATTATAACTATTCATCACTTGTTCAATCGATAAATTGACTGTTTTATTTGTTTTTTGCACTAATACAAATACGAATAACAGTGGCCAACTTGCAATAAGGGCTGTCACCACACTAGTAGAAATAGCAAAAATAAAATGATAAATAATAGTTAATATATTATTTCTTTTGCTCATAATTTAACCTGATCCAAACTGTCAACTACAATTGTCGGCTGCCTTTTGCCTTCAATGTCAGCCAATTTTGTAATACCCGTCGTTACCAGTAATTGGTCAACATGACTGTTAAAACCCGCCTTGATATCAGTATCGTAGTTATCACCTACTAAAAGTGCATCTTCTTTAGAAAACTGTAGTTTAGCTAACAGCATATCAATAATCACGGAAGAAGGCTTGCCGATAAAAAATGGTTTATGGCCACTTGAAGCCGCAATCATCGCACACTGAGAACCATTACCGGGCAATAAACCTTTTTCACTAGGCAAATTTAAATCTGCGTTAGTCCCAATAAAAGTAGCACCGTTCCTAATTGCAGTAGCAGCCACTTGAATTTTATGATAAGTCAAGTCCGTATCCATCCCCACAATCACGTATTCAGGATTAAAATCAGTGACTTCAAAAGCAGAATTTTGCAAAAATTCACGCCATAAACCAATTTGACCTATTATATAAATACCGATTTTACTTTGCCGCTTCTTTTCACGGTTTAAAATATAACTTACCGTTGCCATGCAAGGAGTATAAATGTGCGCAACATCGGTTTTAATGCCATGCGTTTTAAGCTTATCCACCACCATTTGTGGCGTACGAGTAGTATTATTAGTCAAAAAAATATAGCTTTTATGTGCCTGTTCAAGGCGCTTAACAAAACGAACACCTGCAGCAATAGTTTCCTTGCCCCGATAAATAGTGCCATCAAGATCAATTAAAAATAAACGGTAATCTTTCACTTATTTGCTGCCCTTCCTTTTTTTGATTACAAAAGAATGGTTATTTGCACGCTCTTTTTTTATTGCTATTGTTTCAGGTTTCTTTATCTTGGGTTGGCGAACATGGTAGCTCTTAAACGATTTATAAAGCTTCTTTCTGTGTATATTTTGTCCTCGATTTTTAAACGAATTTAGTCGTCTTTTTCTTTTATTATTATGATAATGATGTACCGGACTTAACAACTGCAAGATAAAATACGGACTGCCGGGATTGCAGTATTCTAGTAAATAATCCGCAATAGTTTGTTTCTTACGATCTATTGCAGCCTGAGCATTATCCTGGTAGAAACCTTTCAAACGCAGATGATCACTGGACAAATCTCCCACAATAAAATCATACTGATCAAGATAGGGGTCATATTTTTGCCGCAAAAGTTCAAGGTCCAGAGCATCATCCTTATTAACTATTACCTGATACAGTTGTTTGTTTATTTTTAATTGATCATTATCCAAAGCCACTGCTGCCAAAGGATGGCGCAAAGGCTGCTCTTGGTCAAATTTATTTTCTTGTGGTTGATTACTGTGTGTATTTTTCACTATTAGTTTCACTTCCAGTTAAAGGGTATTTTTGTGCCAAATAGTTTCCAATTACCTCACGCAAGAATTGTGGAAACAAAAAATCATTGTCGCCCACGATTGCCAAAGTTGGAAAAAACGGTACCAAAACATAATGATCCAAAACAGCAATTTGATATTCCTGGTATGGATCAACTTCTTTGCCGTTGACGAAGACTACTCTACTCATAGGGTCAAATTTTATGCCCTTATAATGCATTTGACCAAATATTTTCCCCCGAAAACTCATTCCCTGCAAAGGAAATTGATCTAAAAAATGCCGGTTTTTTTCAATTTCCATAATTAGGCGCCATAGATCACTGCCTCTTAAAGTAGAACGCACTACATGCATTGAATGCGGTAAAGACTTTTGCAAATCATATTTAGTGATAATGCCTTTTTTAAAAGGGGTTAAGAAAAGACCCGAGCTGAGCATAGCCAAATTTGTTCCTGCAAAATGAGCAATTGCATTCATTGAAACTTGGATGGCAGCTTCACGGTCACCATCATATTTTTCGGGCAAATCAGCAACAAGTTCTCGACTCAAAATTTCTTTGCCCTTTTGCCTGTATCCTAAAATAGTGTCTTCATCAGCTGAATGGGACTTCATCAAACTGGTTGGCGCAACATGTGGCGTAATCTTGCGCACATGGTGATTATCATCAATTTCCATATACGTATTGCCTACGTAGTTGCCCCATTTGCCGGTTTGAGTAATCCACACTCCCTTAACTTCTTTACCATGGGGAAGCAGGTCATGGCTATGCCCTCCCACAATCAAATCAATTTCCGGATAATTCTTAGCTAAAAAGGTATCCATATTTAAGCCAATATGAGTTATTAAAATTAGCACGTCATATTGCCCTTTCATTTGTGGTAAAACCCTATCCATTGTTTCTTTCAGCATTTTGACGTGCCAGTGATTAGGTTCATAAGAAAGTGGGTATGCGGCAGTCAGACCGATGAGACCGATGCGTGTTCCCTTTTTGGTAGTTAAGATTTTATTCTGAACTGCCCAGTGAGGCAGAGATTCATCTTCTTCACGCAAATTGGCTAAAATAACGGGAAAATCAGCATGATCAAATAGTTTTTCTACTACAGCGTGGGAATTAGAAATACCTTCATTGTTACCAATAGTAATTGCATCATAATGAAAAGAATTCATTAATTGAATATTAGCCTGGCCATAAGTTGCATCAGTCAAAGGATGCGAGCGATCCATGAAGTCTCCGGCATCAAAAGTAAACACTTGATCGACTGTTTGATCTTTTTGAGCTTCCCGCAAATACCGACCAATTTTGGGAAAATGTTCGAAATGTGAGTGTAAGTCATTAGTATGTAAAATGCGAATTTTTTCCATTATCCTGCTCTCTATCCAATTTGATTCGACTTCAAAACCATGTTATAGGCATCTAGAACTTTTCCCTTAGGCTTTTGCCATTCTACCCAATCTGGATTTTTCCAATCATCTTCGTTGGTCAAAGTCTCAAGCTTATAGTTCTGATTGATATATTCTTCATAAGTAACAAGGGCTTTAGTACGTGGAATATTTAATTGTAAAATACGAACACTCTTAATTTTTCCTCTGTCAGCTGCAAGTTCCGCTATACCATTCTGATCAATATTAGAAATTTCAAAATACTTGCTGCCGTCATTGCGTACAATTTCTTCAATTAAATCTAATTCTTCATATTGTTGCTCATTCATCAATATTCCCCGTATAAATTAAATCTGTGACATATAGCAAAAAATGTGCAACCATGCTATTGTAATTAACAACAGAGGTGTACACATGAAATATCAAAGCCAACTGTTTAAGGCGCTCGTTTTTAGCATCATATTTACCATAACTAGTGGTTTCACAGTGGTCGGCCATCGCGGAGATCCCAGCAAATATCCTGAAGAAACTATTCAAAGTGACAACTCTGCCTTTAATTCAGGGGCGGACTACGTTGAACTTGATCTGCGCCTTTCTGCAGATGGTGAACTAGTTGTATCACATGATGATGACCTATTTCGAGTGACCCATACACATGCAATTGTATCACAAAATTATTGGCAGGCACTTAGCCAATTGACCTATGACAATGGTGAACATGTGCTGAGCTTACCAGAGCTATTTGATTATTATCAAAAAAAGCCTAATACCAAATTTATTCTTGAAACTAAAATTGACCATGGACTTGATCCCTCTTATGAATTAGAAGATCAGATTGCGGCCACTGTCAAAAAATATCATATGGAAAAAAGAATAATGATTCATTCATTTTCTGCAGCCAGTTTGTTTCATTTTCGTAAAATTATGCCCGATGCCTACTTAATTCTAATCGTCGGCAGTCTTAAACGAATAAATTTTAGTAATTTGCCGCAAGTCAATGCTGTCAATGTTTCCTCTGACCTGATTTTAAATCATTCCTGGTTGATACATTGGCTACATCAGTTAAATAAACAGGTTTATGTCTGGACAGAAATGGACGAATCGCCTGATTTATGGCAATGGCTGATTAATAAAAATGTTGACGGAGTGGTAACCAATTTTCCCAGCACCGGATTTAAGTACAAGCTGGCTAAGGAAGGCACAAAAAAGTATGCTATCCACCGCAAAGGCAGCTATTTTGGCAAAAAGAAAGCCAAGACAATGATGAACCCCTATGTACGGGAAATGCAAAGTAAATATGTTTATCCGGGACAAAAATTTGAAGTAATGTATGGTGTCAGGGCGCATAATCAACTTTATTATCAGATTGCAAATCAAACATTTATTTCAGCTGAGTTTGTTAACATGGATCTGAGGCCAGAAGATATTGCACCTTATCAAAGTAAGCAAATTATCGCTAAACCGCAAAAAGATGTTCGGATTTATCGTTATCCGGATAATCAAGCCAAAACCAAAAAATTGCTACCGGCAAATACCCTTTTTAAAATTCAGAATTTTAATGGTAGTCCTAAGAGTTTATGGCTATTTACATCGCAAGGTTGGATCAAAGCACGTGATATTCTTTTCTATGGTTTCTTTGACGACGCAAATTGGCAAAATTATCGCCGCTTGCCGCGAATGAGCCGTTATTCAAATATTGCTTTAACTCCTTATTTACAGCTGCAACCAGCAAAGACGTTAAACACGTGGCAGAAGATCAAGCAAATTAAAAAAATAACTACTAAAAAAGTGCTGCATAATTAACTGCAACACTTTTTGTGTGAATAATATTATTCATTTGTAGTACTTTGCTTTTTCAATATCTCATAAGAAAGCTCAATTTGCTTCTCTGGCACTTCTTCATTATTCATCAATTTAGTCAACATTCTCATTGCTACCGCTCCAATATCATAAAGTGGCTGACGAATGGCTGTTAGCGCTGGGCGCACAACTGAAGCAATTTGAGTTGCGCTTGCTGTAATTATTTCTAAATCTTCCGGCACTTTTTTACCAGCATCAATAGCAGAATTCAAAATTCCCACTGCAGTGACATCACGACTGACAATCACGCCATCAATACCGTCCTGCTCCAGTTGGGATAATAAATTATAGCCATCAGAATGGTCTTTAATCTTAGTATAGATATGACCTTCCCCTAAACCATGATCAGCCATAAATTTTTTGTAAGCCGGAATTCTATTTTCAGCGCTAACCACAGTGTCTGGATTGCCTAAGACTAAGGCTAAATTTCTCCTGCCATCATTATACAGAAGGTTTAAAGCTTCTGTATCGGCCTTTTGATAATCAATCGCAACTGATGGAAATTCACTGTGACTATCTTTAGTACCAGCTAAAACCACTGGCGTATCGGTCCGCTTAAAAGCCTCAACCGCTTCTTCCGGCAAATTGTCTGACATGTAAATCACACCATCGACCTGCTTATTAAGCAATCCCTGAATTGCCTGATCTTCTCTCATTAAGCGGTTTTCAATACTGGTAATAATAATGTTGTACTTATATAAAAGCGCAATATCATCAATTCCTTTTGACAATTCCGCAAAATAAAGATTAGTTAAATCCGGCACGATTAAACCAACCGTAGTGGTTCTTTTAGATGCCAGTCCTTGTGCCACCGCATTTGGCTGGTAATGCAACCGGTTGATTACCTTCATAACCCGTTCGCGAGTGTCTTTACGCACATTTGTATTGCCGTTAACAACTCGTGAGACAGTAGCCATTGAAACTTTAGCCTCACGAGCAACATCATAAATTGTAATATCCTGTTTTCGCATTTTGGTTCCCCCATTTTAAAATTACTAGAATAAAATTTATCATTCTTTCCCATAAATTGCAAACGTTTACAACTATTCTTTCATTTTTTCAGGTCTAGAACATGATATACTGATTTTAATCATAAAATCAAGATGGAAGGAAGAAGCTATGAACTTAACTAAATTACAAGAATGGCTGCAAAGTACCAATTGCGATGTTGCCTACATTTCTAATCCAACGACAATTGCTTACTTTACAGGATATGACATGGAGCCACATGAACGAATCTTTGCCCTTTTAGCATTTAAAGATCAAGATCCGTTCGTCTTTGTTCCAGCTTTAAATGTTGAAGAAGCTAAAAATTCAGCTTGGAACGGTGATGTATATGGTTATCTTGACTCAGAAGATCCCTGGGCGATTATTGCTGACAAAGTGAAAAGCAGAACCAAAGATTATCAAAAATGGGCTTTAGAAAAAAATAACCTCTCTGTTTCCCATTATCAACTCATCCATGAGCAATTTCCAGATGCTAATTTTGACGGTGATGTTTCTAATTTTGTTGCAAAAATCCGCCTATATAAAACACCAGAGGAAATTAAGCAATTGCAAGCCGCTGGCCGTGAGGCAGACTTTGCTTTTCAAATTGGTTTTGACGCCATTAAGGAAGGTGTTACTGAAAGGTATATTGCTGGTCAGATTGAATATCAGCTAAAGGTACAAAAAGGCGTAATGCATGAAAGTTTTGAAACCATTGTACAAGCCGGTGCCAACGCCGCTAATCCTCATTTAGGTCCTACCATGAATAAAGTCAAGCCAAATGAATTGGTGTTATTTGACCTCGGTACTATGCACAACGGTTATGCTTCTGATTCCAGTAGAACAGTTGCCTATGGTGAACCATCAGCCAAAGAAAAAGAAATTTACGAAATTGATCGTGAAGCTCAACAAGCTGCAATTGACGCGGTGAGACCGGGAATGACAGCTTCTGAATTAGATAGTGTTGCTCGTGATATTATTACTAAAGCGGGCTATGGTGAATATTTTATTCACCGTTTGGGTCACGGCATTGGTAAAGAAGTACACGAATACCCTTCAATTGTTCAAGGCAACGATTTGATCATTGAAGAAGGTATGTGTTTTTCAATTGAACCTGGTATCTATATTCCTAACGTAGCGGGGGTCAGAATCGAAGATTGTGGTGTTGTAACTAAAAACGGCTATGAACCATTTACTCATACAAGTAAGGAACTAAAAGTTTTACCTCTTTAAATAAACTCACTTTATTTATTGCATAAAAATGGCACTGACAGATTTTATTTTCTGTCAGTGCCATTTTACTAAAATCGTGTTTATGGTCTAGAATATGGATCAGCAGGTGCATCTGCAGGGCCTTCAGGCTTTGGGTCTGAGGGTTCCGAGTGATTAAAATCATCTGGACCCTCTGCATGGTGCAAGTCATCAGCTACATCTGCAGCATGATCTTTTTGCTGTGCATCAGTATCTTTTGAACTATCAATAACGATATCATCAAAATCTTTCAGTTCAGAATCATCTTCTACATTCTTGGGGAATGAAGCCAGTTGATTCTTTACAATTTCTGTACCGTTATCATACTTTTTCTTTAAGTCTTGAACAGTTTCATTGTTCTTAACTTTTTTCTTCAGTTCGTCAATTTGTTCGTCACTGACTAATAAGGAACCAGCTAGGAACCCTACAGCACTTCCGACAATAGTACCTAAAACAAAATTTGCAAAATTTTTCATAAAAGTAACTCCTTTTACTAATCTTCACCTTTACGCCGCTTATGCCGTGCAAACACAGATGCTAAAGCAGATGACATCAACCCGTTACGTTTCCAATGAAAATTATTGAAACGCTTTGCCATATTTCTGGTAGATGTGTTGACATCTGAAACGCTTTCGCCTAAATCAGCTGCTGCTTGCACAACAGGATCAATAGTTTTCATTTTAACATTAACATCTGCTAGCAAGACATTAGTTTTATCAAGCAAATCACTGGTTTGATGAAGTAAATCATTTACATCCCCAGTAACCTGTTGAATTGACTCGTTAGCACTCTGGATCGTTTTTTCTGCTTCTCTAGTCGCTTTTGCGGCACGTATAAGCACTGGAATTGTGAAAAGTACTAAAATTAATAATGCAATGGCGGCTATTAAACCTGCTAATGCACCATAAGAAAATTTCATCTTTTACCTCCAATTCTATACCTAAAAAAAGTCTAGCATGAAAATGCTTCAATCTCAATCTATATGTAATATTTTGTTATAGTTAATATGCATATACGAAAGGTAATTATTATGGATAAAATATTTCAAATCAATAAAAACGTGCTCAAGTTTAACTGGGACAGGCTGGGAGAACAAGTTCTGACAATTATTTGGCAGCTTCTAGTTTCAGCTTTAGTTTTTTACCTGATCGACCATGTTGGTAAAAAAATAATTAAACATTATTTAGAGCATAGTAAAAGAAAACAAAATAAGAGAACTCAAACAGTTACTGCATTAATTAACAGTATCTTTGAATACACTGTGATTTTTTTCTACTTGTTTGCTGTTTTATCTATCCTAGGTATTCCAATTGGTACGCTACTTGCGAGTGCTGGTATCTTTTCTCTGGCTTTAGGGATGGGAGCCCAAGGCTTTGTCAGCGATTTAGTTAACGGCTTCTTCATTTTAAGTGAGGACCAGTTTGACGTAGGAGATATTGTCTCAATTAACAATCAAACTGGAATTGTGGTTCAGTTGGGATTAAGGACTACCAGGCTTAAAGGGTCTGATGGTTCTCTAATCTATATCCCCAATCGCAATATTTCAATCGTACAAAATTTGGCCCACGGTGGCATTGGCTTAGACATTGAAATTCAGCTAAAAGCTAACAACGATTTTGCAAAAGTTCATAGTCTTATTGAACAGGTAAATAAGCAGCTGAGTACTGATATTAACTTTTTAGTCCAGGAACCTAAAATTATTGGCATAGCTACGCAAACAGCACAAACTGTTAATTATGTGGTTCATTTTCAAGTTAAACCTGGTCATGAAAAGGAAGTACAAGATAAATATTTAACGCAGTATTTAAAAGTATTGCAAAGCAATCAAGTTCTTCTAGCAGAATAAAATAAAACTGCCAAATGTTTTTAATACTTTTCCAGTAAAAAGTATTAGAAATAATATTTAGCAGTTTTTTAGATATTTATTCAAACTGAGCAAGCCAATTTGGTAAGCACTTTAATAATTTGGCAAGCGCTTTTCCCCGGTGAGAAAGACTATTTTTTTCTGCAGTTGTCATTTCAGCAAAAGTTTTTTGCTTTTCCGGTACATAAAAAAGCGGATCATAGCCAAAACCGTCTTCACCTTCAGGCGCTGGTAAAATTAAGCCTTCACATTGGCCTGAGACTACTAAATCTTTCTCAAAATGACCTGGCATTGATACCACAATTGTAGTATTGAATCTGGCTGTCCTTTTTGCTAACGGCACACCACCAAGCTCAGCCAGTAATTTAGCATTATTCTTTTGATCATTATGCTCAGAACCGGCAAAACGCGCCGAGTGAACTCCAGGAGCACCATCAAGTGCATCAACCATTAAGCCGGAGTCATCCGCTATTGTCAGCATCTGACTATAGTCAGCTAATTCATGTGCCTTTAGCTTAGCATTTTGCTCAAATGTTGTACCGTACTCATCAACAATTGGCGGCCTATCTAAATCGGCATTAGTCTTAACTGTGAGGTTAAGTGCAGCTTGTTTAAAAGCTGCTCGCAATTCTTTCACTTTGCCCTGATTAGTTGTTGCAAATAAAACTTCCATTTTTTCTCCTTTCTTCTTAAAGGTGTTTTGCATTAACATGTTGCTTATCTAATACTATTTTTCCCAATTCGTTAAACATTCTGACGTCCCCCGTTGTGTAATACTCGTGCGCACCATCATTAGAATTACTGCCAAAAAGGCCGTCACGTTTCATTACATTATACGTGTATTGCGCTACCTGGTCAGCTGGATCAATAATTTGAACATTGGGTTTTAAACATTGTGCAAACTCACTGCGAATAATAGGATAGTGCGTACATCCCAAAACGAGAGTATCTATGTCCAGCTTGTTGATTGGCAGCAAAAGCTCTTGCAGTGCAGAGACATATGCTTGATGACCTGCATCAGCTTCAATTAAAGGTACAATATGGGGAGCGGCTATTTCATGCACAACTATTTTGGGATCACGCTTTTGAATCTCTTTTTGGTATGCATTTAAACTAACAGTCATTTTAGTCGCCACAACTGCCACTTTTTTGTTTTTAGTAGCTTGCGCTGCCGCGAGCGCGCCCGATTGAATTACGCCGATAATTTGCGGCTCAATCTCTTTTTGAATAGCATTCATAGCTACTGCCGTAGCAGTATTGCAGGCAAAGACAATTAGTTTAACGTTTTTACTTAATAAAAAGTTAACACTTTGCTTGGTTAACGCAATAATTTCCGCCTTAGACTTATCACCATAGGGAACATGAGCATTGTCACCAATGAAAACAGTCGATTCATGAGGCATTTTAGCAATTATTTTTTTAACTACCGTTAAGCCGCCAACACCTGAATCTAATAAGCCAATTGGTCGATTATCCATATTAAAAGACTCCCTAAATAATTTATACTTCAGTCAATTTTACGGTAAAATAAAAGAAAATAAAAGGGATGAATTTCTTTATGCAAGACAATAACCAGCAACATGAACATGTTTATTTTGTAAATCAGCTTTATCGGGACTTTTTACTGCCAACGATCTTAGGCAAAGACAATGATGTAATTCTATATTGGGGTGGCAAGCGCATAGCCCGTAAATATGACTTAGCGTCCTTTGAAGATGTAGCCAGCTTTTTTACAACTACTGAATTTGGCAATATTGAAAAAGCAAGAGCCCATCATAGTGAAAAAATTTTCAAATTAACCGGACAAAATGTAGCCGATCGGATTAGCAGTGGTAATCAGGAATTTTCCCTTGAAGCAGGAATAATTGCAGAAGCAGTTGAAAAAGAAACTGGTCGCACTACTGAATGCGAAATTAAGGTTGATGAACATAAAAAAATAGTAAAATTAATCGCTAAATTTGATTAAGTACTTTGAAACAAATAATTTAGTTTTTTACCATTTTTGCAATATTATTAAAGTAAGAATGGAGGAAACAAAATGCTTAGAGAATTTAAAGAATTTATTCAACGGGGCAACGTTATCGATTTGGCTGTTGGTGTAATCATCGGCGGAGCTTTTACTAACATTGTTAATTCATTGGTAAACAATTTAATTAATCCCCTTTTGGGTCTATTTATCGGACGAATTGATCTTTCCAATCTGGTATTTAAAGCCGGAGGTGCTACTTTTAAATACGGTGAATTTATCAATACTGTGATTAACTTTTTGATTATTGCATTCATCGTCTTTTTGCTAGTTAAAGCTGTCAATAAAGTAATAAGACATAACGACCAGCAACAACCAGCTGGCCCAACCGCTGAAGATTACTTGAAAGAAATTCGCGATCTATTAAAAGAAAAAAGCAATTAAAAAAATTCCTGCAGTTGCAGGAATTTTTTAATTGGTATATTGATCCAAAATTTGACTCAATTTTGCTTTAGGTGTGTAACCCGTAATGCGATCTACAATTTCACCGTTTTTCTTGATTAGCAAAGTCGGAATAGCCATAACTCCCAAAGAGCTTGGTACTTCCTTGTTTTGATCAACATCCATTTTGGTAAATTTAACGTCTTGTCTCTCCTCAGCCAATTCATCAACTACCGGAGATTGCATTTTGCACGGACCACACCAGGTTGCCCAAAAGTCCGTTAACACGACGCCATCTTTTGTTTCTTCTTCAAAGTTTTGATCTGTAAGTTCATCAACCATTGAAAAAACCTCCTTTAGAGAAAAACATTATTCTATTGATATTTTCATTATAGCAACCAGACTTACTTTTTACAAGTAAAGTAAATTATTGCAAATGCACAATAGTTGCACCATTTCCGCCCTCGTTTGCTGGGGCGTAATTGTAGCTTTTAATGTGCTTATTTGACCGTAAGTATTGCCAAACGCCTTTTCTAATTGCACCAGTACCTATACCGTGAATAATGGTAACAACATCCAATCCAGACAATAACACCGAATCAATATAGCGATCTAAATTAGTCATTGCTTCATCATAACGCTGACCGCGCAAATCGAGCTCACTTTTAGCATTACTGCGTCTGTTTGCACTAACTGCACGCACTTTAGAGTGTGTTTGCGCCTTTTCATGCTGAGTGCTTTTTTCAATGTCTCGATCACTGACTTTAACTTTAATAATACCCATCTGGACTTCATATTCATGTTCGGATAATTTTTTGGTAATCGTACCAGTTTGCCCATAAGACAGTACTTTTACCCGATCGCCTACATTAACATGATGCCTTCTTTTTTCGCGCTGTAAAACCCTATTATGAGCCAGATTCTCGTTTTGCCGTTCAAGCTGATTGAATTCGCCCTTGGCGGCAATAACTTCGTTTTGCTTAACATTCCCCTTTTGCTGCTCAAGTTGGGCAATGATCTTATCAGCCTTTTTACGGCTTTTAGTAACTACTTCATTAGCTCTTTCCTGAGCAAATTCCAACTGTTTTTGCACACGTTGATTATACCAGTCGAGTGCTTGTTGCAATTTCTTTTCCAGCTTTTTAGCACGATCAAGACTGGTAGTTAAATGACTGCGGGCATCTGAGGCAGCCTTAGTTTGCTTGGTTAACTCAGTAATCATTTGGTTAATATCAACGTTTTCATCACTCATTAGCCCTTGAGCTTTTTTAACTACGTCTTCGCGCATCCCCAGCCTGCGGGCAATTGCAAATGCGTTACTGTGACCAGGAATCCCAAGTTGTAAACGGTATGTTGGCGACAATGTCTTTAGATCGAACTCCATTGATGCATTTGTTGTTCTTTCACGATTATAGCCATATAGTTTCAGTTCTGGGTAATGGGTAGTAACGATAATTTTAGCTTTCTTTTGCCGTAAAAAGTCCAAAATACTGATTGCCAGACTTGCGCCTTCTTCTGGGTCCGTTCCCGCACCAATTTCGTCAATCAAAACCAGTGTCTTGGCATCGACCTTTTTCATTATTTTGACAATGCCATTAATATGTGAAGAAAAGGTACTGAGTGATTGCTCAATAGATTGTTCATCCCCAATATCAGCACAGATATCTTCAAAAACACCGGCTTTGCTTCCTTCTGCAGCTGGAATAAACAGGCCTGATTGTGCCATCAACTGTAAAATACCCACAGTTTTTAATGTAATCGTCTTTCCACCAGTATTTGGACCAGTAATCAACATAGTATCATAATCTTCACCTAGACGGATATCATTGGCAATAACTGTTTCAGGATTAATTAAAGGATGCCGTGCTTGTAAAAATACAAGTGACTGATCATGAGTTAACTTAGGTTCAGTTGCTTTCATAGCATGAGCTAATTTCGCTTTTGCCTGAATAAAATCGAGTTTAACTAAAGCACCAGCAATCGTATCAATGCTACCAGCTTCAGGTCGCACTAGATCAGACAAGTTACGCAGAATATGACTGATTTCTCTTCTTTCTTGTGCCAGAAGGTTTTGCTGACTATTATTGAGATTTAAAACTGCACTAGGTTCAATAAAAAGCGTTTGGCCACTGGCACTTTGATCATGAACAACGCCGCCAAATTTATTGCGGTATTCTTGTTTGACCGGAATAACATAACGTTCATCACGAATTGTCACAATCTGCTCTGACAAGTACTTGCTGCTACTACCCTTGATATAGCCATCCATTCTCTGCTTAATTTCAGCATCATTGCTTTTGATTTCATGACGTAAATGGGCTAATTCGCTGGAAGCAGTATCGAGAACTTCTCCATCAAAATCTAGAGAACGATTAAGTTTGTTATACAAACTTTGAGGTACATCTAATTGTGCCAAAATAGAATCTATGGCGGTTAAATCTAGTTTTTCCTCATCAATTTCACCAAAAAATTCATTTGTTTCATTTGCAAGCACCAAAACTAATAACAAATTACCCAATTCCTTGGCGTTTAAGTTTGCCTTGATCCGCAAACGCTTGGTACTTGCAGTAACATCAGCAAAATCTGTCAATGGCAATTGCCCTTTAACCCGCAAAATATCAGCACCAGCAAGAGTTTGCTTCAAACTAAGTTCAACTTGAGCAAAATCATTACTTGGCAGTAAGTTGAATGCTGTCATTTTAGCTGGTGTAGTAATCGCCATATGTTGTAATTGTTCAGTAATTTTGGCAAATTCTAAAGTATTTAATATTTTATCATTCATTATTTTTCTAAATTATTAATCTTTAATAAAAAAGGCTGGCCCAGCCAGTCTTTCTTATTCACCACTTAATCGGTCATCGTCCAAAAATGTATTTAAGACTCCTTGGACCATGTTCCACTCATCATCTGCTTCAATCTCGTGTAAATCACTACTGGTAACATCACCTGCGGAATCTGAATCATAGCTGAATGCTAAGACTTCAATTTCGTCATCATCACTAGCAGCTGCCGGATAGAGCAAAACATATGATTTATCATAATCATCTGAATGAAACGTAAATAAAATTTCGTATAATTCTTCATTACCCTGATCATCAATCAGGGTAATCTGACGGTCATCACCGTTAACTTCTTGTGCCATATTAATCCTTTCGGTTTAGATCCAAATAATTCTGTAAAATCAAAACAGCAGCCATTTGGTCAATAACTTCTTTGCGCTTATGGCGATCGTACATTCCTGCCTCTTCAACTAAAACTCTTTCAGATTCCACTGTCGTTAGTCTCTCATCTAAATAATGCACTGGCAAACCAAACTTTTTCTCCAGTCTTTCACCATATGCTTTACTACGATTAACTGAAGCACCTGAAGAGCCATCCATGTTTTTAGGCAGACCCAGCACAAAGGCCTCTGGTTCATATTGGCGGACAATTTTTTTAATTGCACGCATACCAAAATTATAACGCGTTTCATCGATGGGGATGGTTTCAACCATCTGCGCAGTTATTCCTAATTCATCACTAACAGCAACGCCTACTGTCTTTGATCCAACATCTAAACCAACTAGTCGCATTATTTATCTTTTCCAAGATAATTCTTGACAAGCTCTTCGATAATTTCGTCGCGTTCATGCTTCAAAATTAAATTACGAGCATCATTATGCCGTGGAATATAAGCTGGATCGCCAGACAATAAGTAGCCGACAATCTGGTTAACTGGATTATAACCCTTCTCTTCCAAAGCATTATAAACGTCTTGCAGAGTATCATGAACATTTTTGCCTTTATTTTCGTTAAAGTCAAAATGCATTGTCTTATCTAGCGAACTCATAATTATTCCTCCTAGCATAATTTTACTTGAAAAACAGCACAAACTCAATTAATTATTTTTCGGAAATCATTGTAACCACTGTCTGAATAGCCTTTTCAAGGCCTTCAGGGTTTTTACCACCTGCTTGAGCCATGTTTGGTCGACCGCCACCGCCACCACCAAAGATTGGTGCGACTTGTTTAATTAGATCTCCTGCTTTAAGCCCCTTTGCCAAAGCTTTATCACCTAAGCTAATAATCATATTGGCCTTGCCATCACTGGCAGTTCCTAAAACGAGCACATCAGACTTCTGACCACTCTTCCAAGCATCAGCGAACTCACGCAAATCATTCATGCCACCGGCATCAACTTCTTGGGCAATAATGGACAAATCACCTGCTTGTTTTACATCATTAAAAATTGAATTTGCTTTACTCTGATTAATTTGCAAGTTTAAATCTTCAACCTGCTTTTGACTATCATGTAATTCCTGTTCAAGGGAATCAACCTTATCAATAATATCTTCGGGCTTGGTCGATTTTACTTCCGCTTGAATATCATCCAGGAGTTCAGATCTGTTAGCCAGATATTCGTAGGCCTTTTTAGAAACAACTGCTTCAATTCTTCTCATTCCAGCACCAATGGCAGATTCAGAAATGATTTTAAAAATACCTATTTGGTTAGTATTGGCGCAATGAGTACCACCACAGAATTCAATAGAAAAATCTTGCATTTGGACAACTCTAACTTTATCACCATATTTGCCATCAAATAAAGCCAAAGCTCCCATTTTTCTACCAGTATCAGGATCGGTAATAGTAGTTTTGACATCAATTGCTGCCCAAATCTTTTGATTTACCAAATTTTCAACTGACTTAATTTCCTTGGCAGTCATTGGTTCAAGTGCAGTAAAGTCAAAGCGCAAATAATCAGGCTCCACCAAACTGCCGGCTTGATGCGTATGTTCCCCCAGAACGCTTCTCAAAGCCGCATGCAACAAGTGTGTAGCTGTATGTGAGTGGCGCAGGCCTTCGCGGCGAACTCTGTCAATTTTTAAAATATATTCTTCACCCTTTTTCAGAGGCAAAATCACATCGACAAAGTGCATATTTTGATCATTCGGAGCGTGTTGTACATCCGTTACCTGAGCAACCAGTTCACCTTCTTGATTATAGATATTACCGTGATCTGCTACCTGGCCACCACGTTCACCGTAAAAAGGAGTCCGGTCAAAGATTAAAACCGCATTATCACCATCTGCTCTATCAACTAATTGGTCATTGACTATAATATCAATTAATTTGGCATGTTTTTCTTCATAAACACCATATTCAAACTCTGATTTATCCTTTAAGTTCATCAAAGTTTCATCCTGCGCACCCATTGATTGCAGATTACCCCGAGCTTTACGTGCACGCTCTTTTTGGGCCTTCATTTCAGCATCAAAGCCCTTTTGATCAACCTTTAAGCCTGCATCTTGTGCAGTTTCAAAAGTCAATTCATAAGGAAAGCCATAAGTATCAAACAACTTGAACGCATCTTTACCGGTAATTGTTTTATCTTCAGAGTTTTGGGCCTTGGCAATTAAGTCATCAAGTAAAGTTAACCCAGATTCAAGAGTTAGCTGGAATCTTTCTTCTTCATTTTTAATTACTTTGGCAATAAAGTCCTTTTGGTCTGTAACCTCTGGGTAATGACTTTCCATAATTTTACCGACCACTGGGACAAGTTGGTAAAGAAAAGCACCCTTAATCCCTAAACGTTGACCATTTAAATCAGCGCGCCGAATCAAGCGCCGTAAAACATATCCTCTACCTGTATTTGATGGCAACGCTCCATCCGCAATGGCAAAACAGACAGTCCGTACATGATCAGCAATAATCTTAAACGCTGTTGTATCCGCCTTGTTTGTGCCGTACTTTTTAGCAGCAGTCATTTTTTCAGTTTCATGAATAATTGGCAAGAAGAGGTCAGTTTCAAAGTTAGTTGGTGCGTCTTGTAAAATAGACAAAACACGCTCAAGGCCCATACCAGTATCAATATTCTTGTGTGGCTGATCTACATATTTGCCATTTGCTAAATGATTATATTGTGAAAAGACTATATTCCAAATTTCCAAGTAACGGGCATTTTCACCGCCAGGGAAGTTTTCAGGATCATCTTCTGCCACATCGTTATTTTCTTGACCACGATCATAGAAAATTTCAGAGTCAGGACCACAAGGACCTTCACCAATATCCCAGAAATTTTCTTCCAGTTTAACAATATGGTCTTCAGGCATACCAACTTCCAGCCAAATTTTATGTGCTTCTGTATCTTTAGGATAAACCGTACAGTAAAGTTTTTCTTTATCTAAATCGAGCCAGTCAGGACTGGTCAAAAATTCCCAAGCCCAGGTAATCGCTTCTTTTTTGAAATAATCGCCAACTGAAAAGTTACCCAGCATTTCAAAAAAGGTCTGGTGTCTGGCAGTTTTACCAACATTTTCAATATCATTAGTTCTAATGGACTTTTGTGAACTGGTGATCCGGTGATTCTTGGGCACTACTGAGCCGTCAAAATACTTTTTCATCGTTGCCACACCGGAATTGATCCACAGCAATGTTGGATCATCTTGCGGAATCAATGATTGACTGGGTAATACCATGTGGCCGTGCTGCTTGAAGAAATCCAAAAACATCTGTCTAAATTCTGAACTTGTCAGTTTCTTCATCAAATATATCTCCCTTTTTGCCAAAATAAAAACACCGTTGCTTATCTTAAGGACGCCTTTAAACGCGGTACCACCTCAATTGCAACAGTGTTTGTTACCTCTTAATTATTTTATTTATTTGAACTGTAAGGAGCATCTTTTAAGTAACAGTAAGCCATTTTCACCAGGCGGCTCTCTCTTTGAACTGTTATTCTTAAAAAACATATCTTAAGTTAACAGTAATTGTACTACTTGCACAGTTTTTGTCAATAACAGGCCTATTAAGGTAAAATTTAAACTCAAAATGCCCTAGTCCTTATTTACGATAAAAATCATCAAAAACGGTTACGGGCAAATGCCGTTTGTGTTCACTCTTACGCCATAAAGATTCGATTTTTTCAGCGGCTTCTTCAGAAACTTCATGCCCTTCCAAATAGTCATCAACATCCCTGTAGCTGACGCCGAGTGCAACTTCATCAGGTAAGCCAGGCTTATTTTCTTCCAAGTCTGCTGTGGGCGCTTTGTGATACAAATGCTCTGGACAATTTAAAAACTTGAGCATCTGTTTTCCTTGACGCTTGTCTAAACGAAACAGCGGAGTTAAATCTGCCGCACCATCACCATATTTGGTATAAAAGCCGCTGAAGTTTTCAGCTGCGTGATCCGTCCCCACAACTGCACCATTATGGGCACCAGCAATAGCATACTGCACCACCATGCGCTCGCGCGCCTTAATATTGCCCTTATTAAAATCGGTAATCTCCTGCCCAGCTCCATTCAAAGTAGAAACTAAGGCATCAACAGCCGGTTTAATATTAACTACCAAGTCTTGATCCGGTCTTTGGAAGTCCACAGCATCTGCCGCATCTTGTGCATCAGCTTGAACTCCATAAGGCAAGCGCACTGCAATAAATTGGTATGAATTATCGCCAGTTTCACTCCTCATTTCCGAAATTGCCATTTGACATAGTTTTCCTGCTAACGTAGAGTCTTGTCCACCAGAAATACCCAATACATAAGACTTTAAGAAGGTATTTGCTTTGAGATAATCTTTTAAAAAATCAACTGAACGTCTAATTTCTTTTTGCGGATCAATTTGAGGCAAAACATGCTCATATTTTATAATTTCTTTTTGTAACGGTCTCATTGTGCAGTATCTCCTTTATTGATTTTGGTGCGAATATCCTGAATAATAGTCATTTTACTGTCATATAAATCTTGAGAAAGATCAACAGGATATTCCTGGGGGTTCAAGCTGCGCTTGTATTCATCCCATAGTCCGTCCAGATTGGCTGCACAAAAGTTCTTAATATCTATTAGTTTGGGCTTTTGGTATGTTAATTTGCCTTTAACAAAAATATCTTTTAAAAGTGGTTCTGCAGTGTAATCAGTCACCACTTTATTGATATAAGAATATTGCGGATGAAACATGTACAATGAATCAAATTTACGCGGATCTACGCCGGCCCGTGCAATCCAGTCACCTTCATTTTTCTTAGCAGTATTAGCTGAGATACGCCAGACTTGTTTTTTACCTGGAGTTGATACCTTTTCTACATTCGAAGAAATTTTTAAAGTGTCACGCATATGGTGCTGATCATCTTCAATTGAAACTAATTTATAAACAGCTCCTAAAGCAGGCTGGTCGTAAGCTGTAATATATTTAGTCCCTATCCCCCAAACATCAATTTTTGCTCCTTGCATCTTTAAACTCGTAATCGTAGTTTCATCCAAATCATTTGAAGCAAAAATTTTAGCATCAGTATAACCAGCATTATCCAGTTCCCGGCGTACTTGCTTTGAAATATAGGCCATGTCGCCCGAATCAATACGCACGCCTTGGAAGTTAATCTTGTCTCCCATTTCGTCAGCAACCCGAATTGCGTTTGGTACGCCGCTTCTAACTGTATCGTATGTATCTACCAGAAAGACGCAGTCTTTATGCGTTTCTGCATAGGCCTTAAATGCTTCATATTCACTGCCAAAGGCTTCTACTAAGGAATGGGCATGTGTGCCAGAAACTGGGATACCAAATAATTTGCCTGCCCGAACATTACTGGTAGAATCAAAACCGCCAATATAAGCAGCACGAGTGCCCCAAATAGCCGCATCTGCTTCCTGCGCACGCCTAGTACCAAATTCCATCACTCCGTCACCTTGAACGGCCAACTTGACGCGCGCCGCTTTAGTGGCCAGTAAAGTCTGGTAATTAATAATATTTAAGATAGTTGTCTCAACCAATTGACATTGTGCAAGTGGACCTTCAACTTGCAATAAGGGTTCGTTGGCAAAAGCAATTTCTCCTTCAGGCATCGATCGTACAGTAAGCTGCAATTTCAAATGACGTAAATAATCAATAAAATCGTCATCATAGCCAATTTCTTCTTTTAAATATTTTAAGTCACTTTCTTTAAATTTCAGGTTTTGTAAATATAAAATGACGTGTTCTAAGCCTGCATATACGGAATAGCCATTGCCAAAAGGCTCTTTCCGATAGTAAACTTCAAAAACAGCATTGCGTTCAGAAATACCTTTTTTAAAGTAGGTATACATCATATTAATTTCATACAAATCTGTATGAAGGGTTAATGAATCGTCTTCATCCAATTCTTGGTAAAACATTCTGTCCTCTTAACTAAATCCACTAATATTTTTGTTTTATTATAAACATTTGTGGCCTTTTTAACAAACTTACCAATTTAAACGATATCATCATATACCCGTAAAATACTACTTAATTGCTCGTGTAACGAAAAATGCCGCTCAACGTAATTTTTCTCAAGCTGCGCCATTTCTCTAAGCTGAGTTTTAGGCGTGTTCACAGCTTGCTTTAAAGCTGAACAAATTGAGTCTATCTCACCGACTTTGGCAACAAAGCCATGTTCTTTATCTGGTATCATCATGCTAATATCACCAACGGCAGTTGACAAAAGTGGCAACAAATTATCGCTTGCTTCCAGCAACACTAAAGGAAAGCTCTCAGAATAAGATGTCAGAACAGCCAAATCCATTCTGCGATAAAGATTTTTTAACTGTTTATGCGTCATGAAGCCTTGAAAAGTTACTTGTGGACCCAAATTTAATTTTTGCGTCAGGTCCTTTAGTGATCTTAATTGAGAACCGTCTCCAGCAATAAACAAATGCACATTAGCATTATTTAATTGTTTTAGAGCCTGCAGTAACAAGTCTTGCCCCTTAACTTTTTCAGCCCTGGCTACGTTTACAATATTAAAGTTGGGGTGTTCATATTTTGCAGGGATTTGACTGTCTGCATGAAAAAAAGTACCGTTATAAATCACGTGAACTTTTTTCTGTTTAATTTTAGCTTTTTCAACTAACAAATTAGCAAATCTTTTAGTAACAGCAAAAACGCAATCCGCTTTGCGAATGGCCTGAATGTTTAATTTGGTAAAAATTTTCCCTGTGAAGCCGCGATCAACAAAATCAAGATAAGGATTGGAATGAACGGTTACACACCACTTTGCGGTAATTTTGTGCCTAATTAAAGAGACAAATAAGTTAGCCCGCGCACCATGTGTGTGGACAATATTAAAGTCAGCATTATTAATAAAACTAGCCAGCTTATTTAAGCCAGCCAAGTCATAGCGACTATTGACACCTAAAACTTGCACGTTTAATTGTGCAGTTCGTGCAGCTTGGGCAACTGGGCCATCAGCTAAACATAATAACGTAAAATCCTGCTGTTCATTTTTTGCCTGTTTTAGCAAGTTAATAATATGAGTTAAGCCACCACCATTTTCAAGCCCGGCATTAACATGCAAAACCTTCATAATTAGATTTTTTCCTTTTTTGACTGATAAACTTCATGCACAAAATGAGGCAAAATCGTCATTCGCTTTAAGCGTGAGGGGTTTTTAAGCAGACGGTAAAGCCATTCTAAATGAACATTTTGCCATGTTTGAGGAGCACGTTTTACTTTACCCGAAAAGACATCAAAGCTGCCTCCTACTCCCATCATTAAAGCTGGCAGGAGATTTCTCCGGAGAATGGATAAAAGTTGTTCTTGACGGGGTGAACCCAAGGCGGCAAAAACTAAATCCGGTTCTGTCCGTTCAATTTGGTAAGCAATTAGTTCCAGATCTTCTTTAAAGTAACCATTTTCAGCTCCTACTAGCTGTATATCAGAATATTCTCGTGCAATCTTAGCCTGAATCGTATGCATCACTTCTGAGCGAGCGCCAATTAAATAAACTCTGAGGCCCCGATCATTTGCCAGCTTCATTAGCCAAGTAAATAAATCATAACCGGTTACCCGTTCTTTAAGTGGCTGACCTAAAATATGACTTGCTTTGACAATGCCTATACCGTCAGCAGTAATATAGTCAGCATCATAAGTCAGGATCTTCATAAATTCAGGGTTTTCATTTGCTGACATGACAATTTCAGGATTGGCAGTAACAATAAAAGTTGATTGGTGGGTATTAATTCTGCCAATAAATTCATTTTGAAATTGATTAAAACTTTTATTATCGAAATTTACACCTAAAACATTTACCTTAGCCATAGCTATATCTCCTAATCCGCAATTTACCTTATTTTACCAAAATAACAACCAGTTCAGAATACGCTTTACCTTTTCTATAAATATGATACTATTAACTCGTCAAAATGATAGGAGTACGGGAACTATGAAAAAAATAATCACTTATGGCACATTTGATTTATTGCATTACGGTCATGTTCGTTTACTAAAAAGGGCTCGTGAACTAGGCGATTACCTCATTGTTGGATTGTCTACTGATGAATTTAACCAGTTGCAAAAGCACAAGGAGTCCTATAATAATTATGCCGAACGCAAATATATTCTTGAAGCAATCCGCTACGTAGACCAAGTTATCCCGGAAAAAGGGTGGGAACAAAAAATAAGCGACATCCAAAAATATGATATTGATACTTTTGTTATGGGTAATGACTGGCAAGGCAAGTTTGACTTTTTAAAGCCATACTGCCAAGTAGTTTATTTGCCACGCACACCAGGAATTTCCACCACTAAAATCAAAGATGATTTAAAATAAAAAAGCTCTGAACTAACTAAACATAGTTAATTGAAGTGCTCCATAATAGTTAGACATTAATCTGACTATTAGGAGCACTTTTTTCATGACTAAATATTCAACTACTTTGAAAATGGAAATTTGCAGTAAATACTTATCCCACCAAACCTCTTTAG
>NZ_REHO01000005.1:0-87666 GCF_003692935.1 Lactobacillus sp. ESL0260 | reverse complement strand
TTACGTTTACTGGTTCAATCATATTAGAAGATCAAACAAACTAAAATACACGACCCCGATCAAATATCGAAATCGTGCATTGAGTCTTGCGTAATATTAAAATGTCTAACTTTTTAGTTGCACTTCATAATTCGGAGTTTTTTATTTGGCAAAGGTAAATTCAAAGCGATCCGCAACATAGTTTGCCCTTGTATATTCAAATGGCATGCCATTTGATAATTCAGTTACCTGCAAGCGCGTGATTAACGCTTCACCTTTTTTGGCATCAAGAAGTCTGGCCGAGTTTTCATTTGCAACGGCTGCAGAAATATATTCTGTTACACGTCCTACTTTATAGCCATTTTTTTCCAATGTCTGGTATAAATGTGAAGAAATATCAGCTTTTGACATATTTTTAACCAAGTTTTGCGGAATAGAAACGACTTCATAACAAATTGGAACATCATCCGCATAGCGAATACGTTCCATCCGTAGAACTTCCTGCTTATCATCCAGATTAAGACGCTCCATCTCCGATAAGGAAGGCTTACCAAAGCGATAGGATATTAGCTTACTAGAAGGTGTTTGACCATTTGCATGAGTTATATCAGTAAAAGACATAACGCCCGACATTTTTTCCTGCACTTTTTGATTGGCAACATAGGTACCACTACCAACCCGCTGCTCTAAAATGCCTTCATCTTCTAAAGTTTTAATTGCTTGACGCAAAGTCATCCGCGAGACGCCAAATTTTTGAGCTAATTGTCTTTCCGCTGGAATTTTACTACCAACTTTATAGTCATGATTTTCAATTTCACGTTTGATTTGATTATGAATTTTGATGTACATTGGTTCTTCCATAAATATACCCCCATTACACATCTTATATAATCTAAATTGGTCTACTTCGTATGATATGTTACAAATTATAATAAAGCAAGCTATTTATTTTTTAGTGGTCCATTTCATGCCCCATAAACGGAATTCTGCATTTTGTCCGCACTCCACCATAATTGAATCATCACTTGTTGCGATGACACTAGCATGCAAATGAGCCTGATTTTCGACAGCTAAAGTAGCTCCGTTAGAATTGAAAATCAGATCATGGCCCTCAAATTCTGCCTGATCACTAAGAACCAAAAAATACTCATATTCATTTCCGCCATTAAAAGTTGCCCGTCTAGAATTACAATTAACTTTATTTTGAAAATCAGCATGATTAACGATAACAGAATTATTCAGGGTGATTTGGGCTTCTCCTGTGGCAATCAAGCGGTCGATTCTACTATTTTGGATAATCACATGCGGCTCTTTTTCAAAATAAATACCGCCTTTAAACTCACTGCCAATAATATTAATCCAAGTTTTATCCGTGATGAACATTGCAGTATCTTCTTGTGACAAAAGCATACTGTTAAGCATATTTAGCCATGCTTGTCCCTGAATAAGCAGTGCATTCACAACAGTATTATTAATATCTAATTCCACATTTGACTTGCTAAAAGTATCAATACTGCCATGAATACGTGAATTATTAATAACAGCGGTGCCATGCCCTTCAAGCGCTAAGGCGCCAATGTCTTTCACAGTATTTTTAATAGTTGAATCATTCATCTCTAAGCGAAAATTAGAATCGGCAAATAATGACACAGAACCATTCATAACCACTGTTGAGAATAATTCCAAGGTGACTTTGCCATTGGCAGCAATAACCGCTGTATCACCACCAAAGCCCTTGACGATACAGTTGCGCAATGACAAAAAAGTATTAGCTTCGGCCGGAACGAACAAACTATTCGCATCAGTTACCGTGTTGATGCACAAATTCTCTAAATTAACAAACTGGCTGCCGGCATCAATATTGACAAAGCCTAATATTGTTGTGTCTTCTGGAAGATTACCTGTTCCCTTAATAGTAATATCAGATAAGAAAATTCCTGCGGGTAACTCATAAAATCCCGGCTCCAGAAGCAAAACATCATCTGCACGTAAATCATTTAAGGCATTGTGCCAGCTAATTTCTTTACCTCCAGCACCAACGCGCACAAGTCTTGACATATATTTCCCTTCTTAATAAAAGTTAGCTCTTACTATTGTACTATCATTGAAATGAAAATAGGTAAACTTTAACAACCAAATTCTTAAGATTTAAAAAATCATTTGCAATATTTTAAGATAAAACGCGGAATTATCGTTAATTGTTTGAGGTCAAGATAAATACCAGTTTAAACAGTAAAAATTGAGGGGTAATTCATTTGGCTGGCACGAAGCTAGAGCTTTCACTAAAATTTATGGCAGTCAGCCTGCGTTATAGCTAACAGGGCAAACAATTTCAGAAATAGAAGTCCCGTAACATTTATTGAAAACAGATATGCAAATAACAATTCTGAGCCGACAAAAAAGACGACTCACAAGAGCCGCCTTTTTTATTGGGTTAGCTGGATTCGAACCAGCGCATACTAGTACCAAAAACTAGTGCCTTACCGCTTGGCTATAACCCAATGACGATGGAGGAGGGTGGATTCGAACCGCCGAACTCAGAGAGAGCGGTTTTACAGACCGCCGCGTTTAGCCACTTCGCTACTCCTCCGTCACGCACGTTAATTATAATACCGAAAAACGTGCGCGATTGCAAGCAAAATTTGCCTAAAATTATTTCTTATTCTCTTTAACGAACTTTTCTAGTCGTTGAAGCCCCTTTTCAATTTGATCCATTGAAACAGCATAGGAGAATCTAATATAGCCTTCTCCGCCTTCACTAAAGCTGGAGCCGGCAGAAACAGCAACGTGAGCCTTGTCAACCAGCTCATAAATGAATTTATTATCATCTTGCTCAAAACCATCTGGTATTTTAGCAAAAATGTAGAATGCACCTTGGGGTTTAGCACATTCAAAACCTATTTTGGTCAATCCAGCATATAAAGTGTCACGCCGTTTTTGGAATTCTTCTTTCATTGGCAAAGAATCATCCATGCCGTTTTTAAAAGCTTCTTCAGCTGCATCTTGCATAGGAGTTGGTTCAGTAGTCGTTATTGCCTGGTGAATTTTCGCAATTTGTTGCAAAATATCTTTTGGCGCACAGACAATACCAATCCGGTAACCGGTCATGGCCCATGACTTGGAAACGCCGTTCATTAAAATTACTTGGTCATGCAATGATTTTTCCATTGACGCATGAGGTTGGTCATAGTTCAATTCACTATAGATTTCATCACATAGTGCAAAAATTGGTTTATTGCGAATAACATCCGCCAAAGCATCCAATTCATCTTGACTATACATTACCCCTGTTGGATTAGTAGGATAATTCAAAACCAGCATGCGAACCCGGTCACCATATTTGTCAATTACCTTTTGCAATTTTGCCGGGGTCAATTTGAAGCCATCATTTGATGTGTTTACTTTAACTATTTCAATGCCTTCATTAATTAAACCTGCATCACTCATATAAAGTGGGAACAACGGAGTAGGAACAACCATAATATCGCCAGGATTCAGAATTGCCATAACTGAATCAAAAATTGACTCAGTAACACCATTTGTAACCAAAACTTCAGTTTCGGGATCATAATTTTGACCATATTTTTTACTTAAAAATTGACTTGCTGCTTTACGCAAACCAATTGTTCCGTTTGAAGGAGCATAGTGAGAGTGATTCTCATCAATTCCCCTTTTTGCTGCTTCCTTAACGTGATCCGGTGTATTAAAATCAGGCTCACCTAGAGTAAATTTCACAACATCCGGAATTTTACTGGCATAATCCGCAAATTTTAAAATCGGATTAGAAGGGGATTCAGCCAGACCTTTTCGTACATATTTAATTAAATCTGCCATATTTTCACCTAACTTTCTTTTTAGTTATAAAAATTATACCTTTTAAAAAATTATTTTTCTACAATATTTTTTTAATTTCAAACTAATTTAGCAAAAAAAGGTCTTACAGCTAAATAAGTTAAGACCCTTCTAAAATTATTAGTTTTAATATTCGGTTATCCCTTTCCCTGTATTTGATCTCGTAATTTAATCATTAAAGGATAATTATTAGTAAAAATTCCCGCAACATGCTCTTGAAAATACTTCTTAGCTATTTGCGGGTCATCAACCGTCCAAATTCGCTCGGTAACTGCCTCGCGCGTTGGAAGCAATTTACCTGGATGGATACCAGCAAAATGATTATCTTTGACCAGCTTAGCTGAATTAACTACTTCTTCATCCGTTAAGTAACAATAAATTTGATTAGGATCAATTTCTTGACAGTTCTTCAGAGTGACATAGTCAAAGGATGAATAAATAATAGGATGCATAAAATGATATAGATAAGCCAAACTTAAAACGGTTTTTTCAATACCATGATAGTGAATGATTCCGGTTTTAAATTCCAAATTTATTTGAATATCTTGATTTTCAAGAAGTTCAAATAATTCCTGCAAAGTGGGTACGGGTTCACCGTTTGATAAATGTAATTTCCTCAGCCTTTTAAGGGTGAAGTCCTTGATATAACCGGTGCCATCTGTTGTACGGTCAACTTTTTCATCATGCATAACTACGGGGACACCATCTTGGGTCAAGTGAACATCAAATTCAACGCCTTCAGCACCATTTGCAACAGCATTACGAAAGCCTTCCATAGAATTCTCTGCAAATTTAGCAGGATAGCCTCTATGTCCAAATACTATTGTCTTACTTTTACCGTTATTCATATTTTTGTATTAGTTAAACCTCATCAAAAAGATAAACATTACAAACAAAACATAATGAGTATAATAAACCCATTTAGCTATTTTTTAAATATGAAAGACTAAAAAAGTAAAGAAATTTTGCAATGCATTTTGGGCAAAAAAAGACAGGTCCTTTACAGACCTGCCATTTTTCGGGTTGGGTGTTCGTAAGAACAATTGGGTTAGCTGGATTCGAACCAGCGCATACTAGTACCAAAAACTAGTGCCTTACCGCTTGGCTATAACCCAATACCATTTGAGCTTTTACTTGATTGCTCAACATTAAATAGTATAGGAAATTGTGTCTTGCAAGTCAAGTACAAAATAACTTTTTTCCCGCTATAAATTTAATTCATAGGCGTTTCTAGCGCCATTTTCAGTTTGGTCAACCTGAACAATCCCCCGATATTCAAAGCCTAAACCTTTTATTAAGCCCTGCATCCGCTTATTGACCGCGTGGGTATCAATCCGAAAATTACGAATGCCAAGCATGAGCCCGCGAGAGATTAAATTGGACATCATAAATTGGCTGAGGTGTTGCCCGCGAAATTTGGAACTAATGGCAATTCGGTGAATTGTGGCATATTGCTCCTTGTTATTAGACCAGGCTCCAGCTATTTCAGCATAGTTAGGATCCGGTGTTGTCAGCAAGACCGCGACACCTGCTATTTCCTTATTTGCTACGAGACAGTATGCGCGCTTAAGATTTATATCTTCTGTCAGTATTTCACGACTGGGCGTGCCATTCTGCCATTGGGGATTACCGTCTTTTTTTAGCAACGCTTTTGCTTCATCAATAATGGTCATGATCTGATCAAGATCTTCTTTTTCAGCCATCCGAATATAAATTAACATTTTTCTTACCCTACTTAAAAATATATAGAAATAATTGTAAAACAAAAGCAGCCCAATTACTAGGCTGTTTTTTACGGTTTAAAACCTTTATTATACTTTTTACTGTTAACTACATAGGTGGGAACGCTAATAAAATGCAGAGAACAAACATTGTCATTATGGGAAATACTGAAGCCATAATAGTTGTAATCTCCATCGTGAAGCGACCCTTGTGTATTAAACAAATCTCCAGCATGCTCCCATTCTTGATAGTAGCTTCTGTTAGATCGTTCCTCTTCTCCACTGCCAACATAACCAAATATCATTTGTTTTAAGCCAAAATAAACGCTTTTCTTTAATTCGGTCATAGACATTGTCTGACTAATATTATAAAAGCCGGCCATATCTTCGACAAAATTATCATCAAGATTAAGGCCATTAGCATGGCAAGCACGAACAATACCCGGAACATAGTGACTATCTTTAATAGTCTTATTATTCTTACTATATTCCAAGGCAATATCAGCCGCTAACTTACCGGTTCCATTACTTTCAACCCAAGGTGACAAATTTAAGTCACTCCTAGCTTCATTAATAAGACGAAGTGAAAAAGCAGTTAGATCGCTAATTTGCTTAGGTGTAAGCTGATTTAAGTCAACTTGAGTCAAATCATCAGCTTTACTTTCAGACACTTTAAGGCGGCTGAAATCATTAGCTTTCATCCCTCGCATTGAGGCATTGATAAAATTCTTAGTAGGTTTGCCTTGATAAGCGAGCAGCAATTCGCTTTTAGTGTAACCTTTTGGTAATTTCATTTTTGCCTGAGTATATACTCTGGGGAAACTTTTCTTAACGACTTTAACATCCTTAGCTAAAATCCAATGAGAATTGTTACCGATTTTATAAGCAGGTCTTTTTTTCTTACCAATTTTTTTCTTCGCGCTATATGGATAGCTATATTTAGCTTTTGCATAAAAATTAGAATGCTTTCCAGATATTTTATATAGGCGAACTTTCTTCTTCTTTTTAACTTTAACATAGCCCTTAATAGTGGCTGCTGCTACTTGTTCAGTCCCGCCTAGAGTTAATCCTGGAATGGTAATTAAAAAAATAATATTAACTACGGCAATAGCAAATTTGCTTTTCTTCATATTCTTCCTCGAGAGTTACTCTTAAATTGACTCTTTATGGTACAAACTCAATTCTAAACTTATTATGAAAAAATGCCAATTAAATTATTTTTTCAACTAAGAAATAGTCTGTAATATTTATTATATTGACAAGAAATGAAGCCAAGTTCCTAAAATACTAAAAGCCACAATTGATACTAAAATCCATACTACCTTTACCTTCTTTTTCAACATAGCAAAAATGATAAAAGTAGCCAATAATGGCAACATATTAGGCATAATAGTATTTAATATGCTTGTTAAAGACTGGGCATTCTTACCAATACCTATTTTAAGAGGTGTATTAACAACAACAAGGCTAGGGACCATAGAACCAATTACAAACATCCCTAAAATCGAAGCTTTTTCTGAAATATTTTGAATAATATTAGTATCACTAAGTTTATTTAAAAAACTTGATCCCTGTTTATAACCAATCTTCAAACCAAAATAGCGAATTAATGTAGTCGGAATATTGTAGGCAAGTAAAAATATAATAGGTCCCAGAATATTTCCAGCCTGACACAGTGAAATTGCAAGTCCTGTACAAATAATTCTCCAAGTAGATAGAAACAGTGAGTCACCAATCGCAGACAGAGGCCCCATCAGACTTATTTTAATGTTATTAATTAAGTCGGGTGAAAAATCAGCTGAAGAAGCATTTTTCTCCTCCATTGCTATCGAAGTCCCTAAAACAAGAGGGGCAAAAATGTTGGTAATGTTAAAAAATTGCATATGCCTTTCTAAAGCAATTTCCATTTGCCTTTTATCACCTTGATAAATTGACTTTAGAGCAGGTACCATTGCGTAACAATATCCCGTACCCATTTGTCTGGTGTATTCCCAAGAGGCACCCATGGTAAAAGTCCGCCAAAACGTCTTATGTAGGACTTTATTCATTTTAATATTAGAACTCATCGACATTGTCATCATCTCCTATCTGACTGTTAGCCATATTGGGTTGATATTTTTTTTCGTAAAAATACATGATTGCAATGACTGATGCGCCAAACAAAGCAACACCAATTATTGGTACTTTAAGATAAGTTGTTAACAAAAAGCCAATAACAAAGAAAGGAATTATTTCTTTACGTAATATTTGTTCCAATAACATTGCAAAACCAAAAGCAGGTAAAATACCACTGGCAACGACTAACCCATCTTGAACGAACTGCGGAATAGCAGCAACTATTTCTTTAGAAAAACTATTACCAAAATAGAAGGCTAACATAATTAATATTACTGAGGGAACAAAATTAATTATGGTTCCACCCCAAAATGACATTCTACTTAATTTGTCTGGCTCCCCAGCTTTGGCATAATCATCACATTTTTTGACGTACCAAGGACAAACGGCAACATAAGCAAAGTTTTGCACTAATAAAACCAACATAGAAAGAGGTAAACCAAAAGCCAATGCCGCCGAAGTGCCTTTCCCAGTTGAAATAGCAAAAACGGTCCCTAAGACTCCAGCGGAGACCATATCCTGCGGCACAGATGCTCCAACTTCCACTACTCCAATATAAGCTAATTCTAAAGCCGCACCTATTTTAATACCGGTAGATAAGTCTCCTAATACTAGCCCGGTTAAAGGGCCCATGACGATAGGCCTAGCCACCATACCACGTCCAGTCAGAAAGTACTCACCATAGCCAAATAGTGCGACTAATCCAATTAAAATTGTTTTTAAAAACATGAGCACTATTCCTTTCTAAAATTTAGGACTTTTTTTGCTTCTGAAGGAACCTGTTGAATGAATATTTCCGTTCCTTTTTCTTGTAGCTCCCGTAAATCTTTTTTATCTTGTGGCGTAACGCCAACAGCAGCAGACAATGATTCTGCTTCAGCAGATGGACTTGTACCACCTAAATTTAATTCTTTAATCTTGATTGTTAATTTCTGCAATAGCCGATAAGCATCATGAATACTGGCGACTACTACAAAAACATGATATTTATCTGTAACCCCGCTGTTAATCGAGTTTGCACTTTTAGCAATTGATTGAATTACTAATTTTGCGCCTGCCGGCTTGGCAAGCTTCATTACGTTTTTTCTTAATTGATCACCAGCAACTTCATCATTTGCAATTAAAATACAATTAGCTCCAGTAGCACCGTACCATGCTTGTGCTACTTGACCATGAAGTAAGCGGTGATCTACTCTAAAAAAATTAATCACTTTTTCTTTCCTCATACGTGAAATTCATACCTGTCGGAAATTATGTAGTGTTTCCCGGCGTGTACTATATTATTATTTTCATCTTCAACACACACTTGTAGTAACAACAAAGGAAAGCCAACAGATTTTTTTAAGACTCTAGCTTCGCTGAGACTAGCTAAAGCAACACTAATAACCATATCACGTGACTTTAATTCTTTAATATGATATTGCCTGCGTAAAATTTGGTATAGAGATTTACTTAGATCGGTTTTCTCCAGCCCAGTAAATCGTGGTAAAGGAAAATAATTACATTCAAGCATTACAGGTTCATCTTCAACTGCATATACCCGTTCAACATAGAGAGCAACTTTGGTTTTCAAAGTAGTTTTCAAATTTTCAGGTGTTTCAACCTTTTTAATTTTAATTACTTTTGCATTAGCTTTAAACCCAGCCTTTGCAGCTGTTTGTGAAAAGCTTTCAGCTGAAGCAGAACTAATAATTCTTTTTACCTTGCGTGGCTTGCGGACAAATGTACCTACACCATGAATTTTTTCAATTAAGCCATCTTCAGCCAGGCCTGCAATAGCTTTGCGTAATGTTACGCGACTAACATTAAATTGCTTACTTAATTCAAATTCGTTTGGCAATTTACTATTTGTCGGATACTCGCCTGTAATAATTTTTTGCTTGATTTTTTCCATTACTTGAGAATATAAAGAACCTGTTGCTGCCAAGTGTCATCACTATCCTTAATATTTAACTTTGCCCATGTACCTTCTAACATCCAATGAATGATTATGTACATCAGCTAATTTTGATCTATATTCACAAAGAATAGTATAGAACAAAATTGGATTAAAGTACTCCGAAACCTTGTCATCTATCATGTCCAAGCCAAGTTCCTTAGCGTCAACAATTTCTATTTTTTCTGCATATTTCTCTAAGAAAGTTTGTGCTCTTTCATCAAGAGCTCGAGTTCTCCCTAAACTCTTAATTAGAATATAAGGGGTGTTTTTATCTGTGAC
Source organism: Lactobacillus sp. ESL0260 (assembly GCF_003692935.1). Classification (NCBI taxonomy): domain Bacteria; kingdom Bacillati; phylum Bacillota; class Bacilli; order Lactobacillales; family Lactobacillaceae; genus Lactobacillus; species Lactobacillus sp. ESL0260. Next base: position 77,781 of record NZ_REHO01000005.1, on the reverse strand, counting down.
TTCAAATGGACCATGGAAGTATTCTCCAGAATGAATTGCTGAAGCATTTAACCATTGCATTTCCATCAAAGAACAGATAGCAAAACCATATGCGTGACCAAAAGAAGGACCACTACCCAATACGTAAAACATTTCCTCATCTTTATACTTTTGGGCAAAAGCTTTTGTCCGTGATTGAACTTGATCAATAGCATTAGCAACAACTGTATCTATTTTCTTAAAGCCGTCCTCAAATTGATCGACATAAGGGTAGTCTTCAATTCCATGTAATAATTTTGCGGTGGCGTGCAGCGTTATTGCCATCGGATTATTGACTACTTCGGCTTCGTTACCCCACTCATAAATTATTTTAGCGTCAGAATAAGTAAGCAAATCTGCCTGTTTATTAAACGTCAAGCCAATAGTAAAAGCTCCATGCTCTTGTGCAACCTTAGCTGCTTCGACTGTTTCGGGTGTGTTGCCACTGTGTGAGCAAACGAACACGATCGAATCTTTACCTAATTTTGCTGGAGTTACATGTACAAATTCGTTTGCAGTATACCAACCTGTAGTTACTTTCTTTGCTTCCGCTTCCAGAAAATATTTTGAAACATATAAATCAACTAACGAACCACCACAAGCTGTAAAATAAATACTATTTATTTTTCCTTGATTATGATTTAAGGCATCTTTAACAACTTTGTTTACTGTATTGCTATCCATATTTTTGAACTCCTAATTTAAGTTAAATTTTAGTATGACTATTTAATATAAAAGGATTCTACTTTCATAGAATCCTTCTAAAACTCTTTTCTATTAATAAGTAAGTTTCCACATATAACGACGCTTGGTTAACGGATGCTTTCTAGCCTTAGCAAGCTCTTCAGCATAAACACGCATTACACCAGTATGAATCATTGGGTTAAAGTAATCAATTACATTTTCACTAGCAACTTCGTTAAGACCGTAATCCTTAGCATCAATATTTGTTACTTGTGCATCAAATCTTTGTAAGAATGTCAAAGCACGGGCATCAAGATGACGAGTGCTACCATCATTCATGAATAATAGATACGGTGCATCCTTTTCGGTAAGTTCAAATGGGCCATGGAAATATTCACCGGAATGAACTGTTGGAGCAGCAATCCATTGCATTTCCATAAACAAAAATGATGCTGTTGAATATGCAACACCAAGTGATGCACCACTGCTTAGTACAAAAATTTTCTTTTCATCTTTGTACTTTTCACCAAATTCTTTTGCTGATGGACCAACTGATTTTACTGCATTTTCAATCAAATCAGGCATGCCGTTGAAAGCTGCAACAGCTTCATCGTAAAACTGATAACCCTCAAACTGCTTAACAATTTCAATAGCAAAGGCTAAGCAATATGACATTTTTTCAGTTTTAGCAGCATAATTTTCGTGGAAGCCATGAATAACTTTATATTCTGTTTCTTTAATAATAGGTGAATCATCTGCCATTGATAAAGTAATTAAGTGAGTACCTAATTCTCTAGCCTTTTTAGTTGCAGCTACTGATTCAGGAGTTGTACCTCCAAGAGAAGCAGTTATTACAATAGTATGTTCTCCCACTCCTTTTGGCGTATCATAGTTAAATTCATTTGCAGTATGAATTGACGAAAGCAGTTTAGTACTTTCATGCGAAACGAAGTAATAGCCTGGATACAAGTCAGCCATTGAAGCACCACAGCCAACAAACATTACACGATCAATATCAGGTTGTTTTTCCTTAATATCACTTACAATAGATTTAACTTTTTCAAAATCCATAATTTATATAATCTCCTTATTATTATAAAAAATTACTAACAACTAATTAAAAATACCTAATACGCTAAGTAGAATACCGCCAAAAATGCAGATGACCATAATCCAAGCAGTATTAACCTTCTTTTTGATTAGGTAAAACATACCTAAGGTGAATGCAAGAGATAACATCTGTGGGAAAATTGAATCTAATGTCTTTTGTAAAACAAAAGTTTTACCAAATTTAATTGGTGTTGTTATCCCAATCATCGTTGCTACCATTGCTCCAATAACCATTAGCCCGATTACGTTCATCAAAGACATGATTCTGTTAATGGTACCGTTACTAATAAGACGCTGAATATTCTTTTTACCTTGCAGATAACCCCATTTACCGCCCCAATAAGTAACAATAACTGAAGGGATGATGGAAATAATCATTGCCAAAATTGGGCCAAATATGTTTCCCTGTTGAGCCATGTTGATTCCCAGACCAAAGGCAATAATTTTAATTGTTCCCTGGAAGAAGGAATCACCAATACCTGATAAAGGACCCATTAATGAAGTTTTCACACCGTTAATTGAATCAGGATCGAATGTATCTGGATTGGCTGCATATTCTTCTTCCATTGCAGAAGATAAACCTAGAACAAACGAGGTTAACTGTGGTGTACAGTTGAAGAAGGCCATATGACGATGATATGCCTCTTTTTTCTTCTGGAGTTTTTCAGGTGTATCTGGCTTTTCGCCATAAATTTCATCTATTGTTGGTGCCATCCCATACATGAAACCCATGTTCATTTGACTTTCATAGTTCCAAGATGTCTGAATAGCCCACGATCTCCAGAAGAATTGCCAAAATCTATGACGTAGCTGTTTATCTGTATGCTTTTGTTCGGTCATAATTTGTCCTCCTATAATTCTTCCAAATCATCTAGGTCGTCACTACCTGATGAATTTGATCCAGAACTATTATTGCCGTTATTAGTCATAAATTTGTTAAGAATAATAGCGAAAATAACTGCAAAAATAGCTACACTAATAACTGTCATCTTACCGTATGCAGCAATAAAGAATCCTAGGAACAAATAAACTGCATTCTTTTTATCGATCATAGTTGACATCAAAAGTGCAAATCCATATGCTGGTAAAATCTTACTTGCCAAAGTTAAACCATTAGTTAGCCAATCTGGAATCATCTTAACAAAACTGGTAACAACGTTTGTACCTAAGAAAATTGCCAAAAATACTGGAACAAAATATAACAAACCATAAATAATTGGTCCATATACTATGTGGTAGCTTCGCGCTTTTCTGAATTTGCCTGCATCAATTGCATTTTCAACTAACTGATTAAAAGATGAAAACAGCATTCTGATAACTATGGCTACCAGTTGCCCCAAAACGGCTACTGGCAAAGCTACAGTTAACGCAGCTTGTGCACTGGTATGTGACAAAATAGCAAAAGCTGAAGCTACGACTGACCCCAAAACCATATCTGGGGGAACGGCAGCACCTACTTGAACTATTCCCATTGAAACTAGCTCTAGTGTCGCACCAACCAGCAATCCCTTCGAAACATCTCCCAGTACTAAGCCAACAAGTGTACTCACTATTAATGGCTGCTCAAAGTTTTCACGCCCAAGCAATCTTGAGTCGAACATGGCGAATACACCAACCAAGCCGACTACTAATGCTTTCCAAAACATTTTTTACCTCCCTTTCTAAATAATATTATTTAGAAGTTCTTTATTAGCTGAAGGAACTTGTTGCATGCTGATCTTAATACCCTTATCACACATTTCTTTAGTAAGCTTAACTTCTTCTGGAGTTAAATAAATAGCATTACTAAAGCGTTTTGCATTTGGTTTAGAAGGAATTAAGCCGTAATTAATTTCAGCTACAGATCCATATGCAGCAATAAATTTACTCAATTCCGCTACGTTTTCAAAAAGCAACATAATATTATCTTTTAGTGCCTTAATCTGGTCAATTTTACTAATTGCTTTATCGACGCTAAAAACGTTTAGACGAACATCTTCTGGCTTAGCCAGTTTCAAGGACATTTTCTTAAAATCATCATTTGCTGTAGCTGTATCAATTACAATTACTCTTTCGATATTCGCAAACTTGGTCCATGAAAAAATGACTTGTCCGTGCAATAATCGGTGATCAACTCTAATTACTTTTATCATAATAAATCTCCTTCATCGTCATCCTCAGTCATTAACTTATTTATCGACAAAACTCCTTTCTGTCCTTCGTTAATAGCCTCTTCAATACTCTCTTGGGTTAGGCCGGAATCTGCTGTAGTAACTAAAGTTATAACCAAAGGCAGATTCATGCCTGTTAACACCGTCAAATTTTGATGATCCTTTAACAGTTGGGTCATCTCATTATTAACTGAGCCACCTAAAACATCAGTAATGATTACTGCTTTCTGATCACCAACCTTATCAAGCGAATTCTTAATATCACCAATAAAGCTATCATCACTCGTACCATTTTTATAGGCTTCATACGCTTCAAGATTATCCTGATTACCAGCGATCATTTCAACAGTATTTTTCATTCCCTTGGCAAGCTTGCCATGGCTAACTAAAATTATTTTCACTAAACTTCACCCCTAATCCAAACATTCACTAGCATATTAATAAGATGTATTAACATGTATACCTGATATAATAATATAAAAATCTGATCACGTAAATGCTTTCTTCAAAAATAATTAAATTTTATTTTAAAAATTATTTTTTTAAAGCGTTTTCGTTAAATTTGTTATTAAAAAATAATGACGCAAGCTTCAAGCACCTATAATCATTTCACGTCTAAAATGATTATTTATAATCTTCTTTCCACATGTACCTACGAGTTTCATAGCTTTCGTGGGTAGCATAAGAAAGTTCCCTCATATAAACATTATTTAGAATAGATGAAAAAATCGGGTGATTAAAATACGGAGAAACTTCGGGCTTAATATCATCTAAACCTATTTCCTTACCGTCTAATACATATGATTTTTTGCCGCCAAACCGTTGTTCAAATTTAAGGGCACGCTCATCTTCAGGCCTAGTTTTGCCTGTGGCCAATAGCTGAAAAATTGACTTGCTTTTATCTGTAACTTCAAAAGGACCATTAAAAAATTCATAACTATGAATAGTTGGTGAATTCAGTTGCAGCATTTCTTCTATATTGCAAATTGAGAAAACGTAAGCTGCACCATACGCTGGACCACTGGCAATAACATAAATAGTTTTTTGATCTTTATTTAGCTCTGCCCATTCTTTTGCCAAAGGAGTAGTGTAATCAACTGCCTTACGATAAATAGGATCAAGTAAATCAAAAGTCTTCATCGCTGTTTCAAAATCATCATAGCCTTCAACTTCTTGGAGCAAATTCATTGCTATGCATAACCCAATACTGCCATTTACACGCTCAATCCTGCTTTCATCTAAAGCTAAACTTTCATATTTTATTTTGAAATCACAAACTTTTACCAAGTCGGATTCATCAACATACAGAGCTATAGTGGTTGCACCATGTTCTTTAGCAACTTTAGCAGAATCAATCGTCTCACTGGTTCCTCTCATAGAACATAAAACTACTAATGAATTTTGGTCTAAATTCTTTGGCGGAGCATAAACAAATTCCCCACTAGTATACATACTGGAAAATAGCTTTTTTGATTCTTGATGTAAGAAATAGTTAGCGCCATAAAAGCCACCGAATGAACCACCGGCGCCTATCCAAATTACTTGCTTAATACCTCCTTCGTGTTCCATTTTGTTAACAGCTTTTTTGACAGTCTGTTTAACTTCATCTTGTATCTTCATTTTTACTCTCCTGTATTTAAAAATGATACATGTATCTTCATTTACAAATTATAAAGCGCTTTATTTATAAAGTAAAGGGAATATTAAAAATACCAGTATCTTTATTTGGTACAAAATAGATACTGGTGCTTAATCAATCAGCTTTTGTTATAATACAAATAATAATATTCAAGAAAGAAAAAAACATGTTAAAAAAATCAGAAAATCATATGCCATTATATATTGACCTGGCAAAGATCGTAAAAAACAGAATTGCAGAAAATAAATATCAAATAGGCACAAAAATACCTTCTGAAATGGAGCTGCAAAAAGAGTTTTCTGTCAGTCGTACCACTGTTCGAAAAGCTCTTAAAGTATTAAGTGATGAGAATTATTTAATTAAGCTTCCTGGCAAGGGAACTTTTGTGTCCGACAAAAGAAACGAAATTGAAACTCAGAATCAAAAGTTTTCTAGCTTGACAGACAGTGCTGCAAAAACGGGTAAAAAAATCTCCAATCGTTTAATTAGTATCAAGAGTATTACTGGTGATGATGAGCAAAATACATTTCTGCAAACTAATGCCCAACAACAAATTATTGAAATTAAACGTTTGCGGTATATCGATGATATTCCTTTCTGTCTTGAATGGATTTGGCTGGCTCCTAAATATAATGCTATTAAAGATGAAGATCTTGATATGCCGCTGTACAAGATTTTACAAAAGAAATTTCACATTAATCCTGGAAAAGGAAAGAAGACTTTTAAAATTGCATTCGCTAATAGAGAAGAATCCTTCTTACTAAATGTTGACGAAAAAACACCATTAATGCGGATTAAAGATCTAGTTTATGATGATCATAATTTTCCGTTACATATTACTCAAGAAATTATCCGCAGCGATAAGTTTACCTATGCAGTTAACCATTAATTTTCAAATCAAAAAAGCAGATACTAGTGTTTTCTACTAGTGTCTGCTTACTTTTATAAATATTCTGTTTTAACTTTTGACTAACTAATTAGTACCAACCATTAGCAAGCCAGAATTGTTTAGCTGCTGCCCATGAGCCGTAGCGACCAGCAACATAGTTGTCAGCAACACGCTCTTGATTAGCGGCTGAATAGTCGCCGTTAAGATATGCGGCAGAAAGTTGGTATTTACCTATGTACTGACCATTTTGCGCACTGTATGAGCCACCAGATTCACGGCTGGCAATCCATGCCTTTGCTCCTGCTTCTGAGTCAGTTGAAGCAGTAGTGTAATTTAAATTAGTAGCGTAAGTTGACTCAGTGTTATTTGCAACAGTACTGTTTTCAGTCTGGCTGCTGGTTACCGCTGTATTTTGAGATTCATTTGCCGGATGATAGCCTTTATTGACGTATTTGGCCTTAACCCATTGGTTCTTGCCTAAGTCGTACCACTTATGACCCTTTTTGTCATAAGCAGTCTTAATGACTTTCCAAGAAGAATTACTTGGTAAAATTTGACCAGTAGCCTTAGGGTGTTTATAACTGTTCCAAACATGAATTGAATTACCATCAACATAGTTAACAGTTACAACTGCTGCATCATTTTCAACGGTAGCTGCTTGAACGTCGCTAGTTGCAACGCTGCCTATAACTGCAACCCCAGAAGCAGATAATGCTGCTACTGCTGCTGATTTAACTAAAATAGATTTTACCTTCAAAAAAATTCTCTCCTTAAATAAAAATCCATAATATGTTTTTCAAATCAAAAATAGTAAACTAATAATCAATTTGATGTTATATATACTACAACGGTAAAATTGCAGAATGATAACAGGAATATCACTCAACCTTTAAGAATTAGTTACCATTTTTATGAAAAATGTCATAGTTGTAACACAAAGTTAACTGTTATTTAATTTGACAAACAGCCATAATAGCAAGGTAAAATGCAATGTTGTAAGTAGCAAGAACATGCGTTTGTTCACTTAGATTGAAGCGAATACTGCTTATTTTTGCAACATAAATGAAAAACAATAGCCAGCTTTGAATATTTTTGTTGCAAAAGTGATATAGTTAATTTAATATTCAGCTGAAAGGAAAAGAAAAATGAGTAAATATGAAGTTAAATTAAATGAAAAAGATTTACAGATGCTCGAGGATTGTCATTCAAAAAATCCTTCAATTATGAAGGCATTGCATGAAGCCAAAAAGATTGAAGATTAAAAGGTTAATACGACTTAAAAACAGATCTGACCTGCTCCTAAGTTTGAGGAATATTTTATGGCTAAATTGTTTAAGCAAGATAAAATTGAATTTGTTAGTCATAGAGATTTTTATTAGCCACATTTTGGTGGTATCACATTATCAAATCTATTCCACCAGCAAACACATTTGTAAGTTAGCGCAATTATAACTTTAAATAAAAAGCACAAGACTTTTTAGTCTTGTGTTTTTTAGTAATTAATTATTTTCAAATAAAGCTTGAATTTCTTCAGGAGTGTTGGCCTTCTTAAGGCGTGCAATGAAGTCTTCATGAGTTAACAATTTAGCAGTATTTGACAGGTATTGCAGATGAGCATTACTATCAGATTCTGGTATTAAAAACGAAATAACTGTATCAATTTTCTTACCATCTAAAGATTGCCAATCAATTGGCTCTTTGAGTTTTAAAACTATCATTGAAGACTTGGCAATTGCAGCTGACTGAGCATGGGGAATCGCAAAGCCATCAGTCATACCAGTTGAGCCTTCTTTTTCACGTTTAAGATAGCTATCGTAAACCGCATCACTATCATTAGCCAATTTGTTTTTGACGGCAAAGTCTGCCAGATATTTGAGCGCATCATTACGACTAGTAACAGCAACATCAACCTGAATGTTCCTTAATTCAAGAATATCACTCGGCTCAAATGCTTCTGTCTTAGTTTCAGTATTTTGATTAATTACATTGTCCTCACTAGGTGCAACAGTAGTTTCTGCTGCTGCAGCCAGCTTATCTTTTTTATCAAATCTGCCGGCAATTAAAGCCAATAGCGCTCCTGAAATAGCAGCTCCAATGAGAATCCATAATACCCATAAGAAAGGCTTATTAACTAATGGTAAAACAATAAAGCCACCATGGGGAGCAGGTACACTAATCTTCGTTATGTAAGTTAAAACTGATGCTACAGCAGAACCAACCATAAACGCCGGAATATTCCATAATGGGTGTTTAGCAGCAAAAGGAATCGCGCCTTCAGTAATATGAGTTGATCCCAGTAAAAAGTTTACATAGCCAGCAGCTCTCTCACTCTTTGAATATGCTTTGCGATTCATTAAGACTGCAAAGCCCGTAGCTAGTGGCGGAGCGATACAAGCCGCAGAAACCCCAGCCATAAAGTAATAGTTTCCTTGTGCTAACAGCACAGTTCCCGTAACATATGCCGCTTTATTAATTGGTCCACCAAAATCTGCCGCACACATGATGCCAATTATGATACCTAACAGTGCAGGATTAGTATTTTCAAAACCTCTAAGCCAGGACATTAAACCAACGTTCAATGCTTTAATTGGGGTATTTAACAAATACATAATTGATCCCGTGATTAAAACCCCGAGAACAGGTAAAAGAAAGATTGATTTCAACCCTCTAAATTTATCATCTGGCAGTGGTTGAAACAGCTTCTGCAAGCCTAAAACAACAATTGCTGCTAAATAGCCACCAACGATGGCTCCCAAAAAGCCACCACCACCGTTGAAAGTGATAAAACCGGCAGAAAGGCCTACTACAAAACCCGTTCTTTGAGCCAAAGCTTCTGCAATATAAGCGCCTAAAACTGGAGCCATCAAGTTCATAGTAGTACTACCAACTGTATTTAGCATCGCAGCAAATTGATTGTATTCGCTACTTTTTGGATTTGCCGAATCAATTCCCCAGAAGAAGGAAATAGCCATTAGCACACCACCTGCAACGACAAATGGCAACATATGAGAGACGCCATTCATTAAAGAGGTATAAATTTTGTTGCCTAGCTTTTGCTTTCCTACACTTTCATGAGTGGAATCTTCAGCTGCCTGTCCTTCTTTATAAATTGGTGCTGCCAACGCTTTTTTAATTAAAGCATCTGGCTCTTTAACACCCCTTGCTACCGGAACTACTACTAGACGTTTACCTGCAAAACGATCTAAGCCAACATCAATATCAGAAGCAACTATCACTGCTTGAGCATCTGCAATTTCTGCACTAGTCAGATTATTTTCGATGCCGGTTTGACCGTGTGTTTCAATTTTAATGGTATAGCCAAGCTTTTCTGCGGCTTTTTCTAAAGCCTCTTCTGCCATAAATGTATGAGCGACACCGGTTGCACAACCAGTAGCACCCACCAAATCATATTTAGCCACTTTAATTCGTCCTTTCCGTTACTGAAATTTGTGGTAATAAATTATCTAAAGAAAAATCTGTTAGTCCAGTGCGACTAGCGGTATCGCTACCCGCGGCAACAGCCATTTTAAGAGCAGCACTAACTGGTTTGTTCTTTTCCAAAAAGGCAATGAAGGTGCCAAGCATGGTATCTCCGGCACAAGCTGAATTAACCACTTGTATTTGCGGAGCATTGGCAAACAGGATATGCCGTTCATTTATAAAAGCAGCACCATCAGCACCTAGAGAAACTAAAACATTTTGACAACCCAATTTAATTAATTTCTGAGCCAATTCGACTGTTTTTGTGGCAGTCATCTCACCCTCATAATTGAAGAAGGCAGCGAGTTCATCATTATTAGGTTTAAGTAAAAACGGCCGATATTTTAAAGTATCAATTACTTCTAGGTAACTACTGTCAATCACAAATTTAGCCCCCTGTTTTTGGACTAATTGAGCCAGTTGCACTAAAAAGTTTGGTTTTATACCCCGAGAAAAGCTTCCGGAAACAACTACCATATCATCCTTAGTTACTGTGCTTTCAAGATAATCCAAAAATTGATCTTGTTTATCTGAACTTACTACTGGTCCAGGATTAACTTGTTTGTATTCTGTACCTTCGTCTAAAACATCCGTAAAGACATTAACTCTAGTAGGTTCTTTTACTTTTAAGAAATTAGTTTTAATACCCTTTTCTGTTAAACCAGAAATAACATAATCTAGTGTAAAGCCGCCACCAATACCAGTAGCTACACTATCAATGCCCAATTTCTTTAAAATGAACGAAACATTGACTCCCTTACCATTAGGTTGTAATTCAAATTTTTCAGTTCTATTAACTACCTTTGGTTCCAGCTTTTTAGTGACAATTACTAAATCAATTGCTGGATTCAACGTTACTGTATAAATCAAAGATTTCTCTCCCTTTTTTTGCCTTTTGTATTATTATTATAAAGACAAATATGTGTAACGTTTTTCTGAATTGATAGCGTTTACTAGAATTAATAGAAAAATATTTACAAAAGGAGCACTTAAATGGCAACAAAAGAACTCTCAGCAGCAGAATTGCATCTTTGGAATATAGTCGAAAATAATCCCCAAAAGATTGCTAACATGTCAATAGTAAAGTTAAGTCAATTCGCGAATGTCTCGACTGCAACAATTGTACGCACCATGCAAAAAATGGGTTATAGTGGTTACACCTCTTACCGTGAAACTTTGAAACTAAAAAGCAATTCAAATTCCACTTTCAGTGTTCTAAATGATGCTGATGATAAAATTAGAAGCGTCATTACTAAAAATGAAATTGAAATGAACAACACGCTGCACAATTTGAGCTACAGCACAATTGAAGACAGTATTTCATTGACCAAACAAGCTAAAATAGTTTTTATTTTTGCCCGTGGTTTGTCCGAATCAATTGCTCACGAAATGATGGTCAAATTACAATTAACCGAAAAATACTGCGAATTTCACTCAGATCCAAATATCATTAAAACAATTGCCAGCAAGATTAAGAAGGATTCGTTAGCAATTTTTATTACCCTAAACGGAGAAACTGAGGAATTAGTAACTGCAGCTAAAGCTTTAAATAAAAATGATGTTCCAATTTTGACATTTACTACTAACCCATCCGGCAGTATTTTGCCTTTCTCCACTTTAACTTTCATTGGCTACAAATCAAAAACTAACTATTTTCCTGAATATGAGGTTAGATCACGACTACCACTGCAAATAATGACACGCATCTTTTGTGACGCTTATTCGGTTAGATGTGATTTTTATAAGAGCAAATAAAAAGCTTCCTATACATTAAATTAGTATAGAAAGCTTTTTTATTTTGCTAATTCAGTTATTCAGCAACTTCCAGCTTATCACGCCAGGATTTTGCCCCTTTAAGAGCTTCATTTAAGTTTTCGATATTCTCTTTACCATGAGTAGATAACCATTTTCTACCTGCTTCTTCACTTTCAGCAGCGAATGGTTTAATGGCTGGCTTCCAAGTAGCACGACCACAAAGAACACCGTTAAAGTCAGCTCCAGCTTCTTCAGCCATTTTAATTTCAGCGATAAATTCTTCACTGGTTACACCGGCTGATAAGAAAATATAAGGCAAGTCAGTTATTTCAGACTGCTTTTTAAGCAGATTCTTGGCTTCTTCTTGAGTGTAAACAACATTGTTGTCACCGTTAAAGCCTTCGACGAATTTAATGTTAAACGGAATTTCAACTTTAAGGACAGTTACACCATATTCAGGCTTTGAAAATTCTTTCATTGTCTGCAAAACTTTGTCAGCTTTAACTTTGGCAAATTCTTCGCTCTTGGCATCAGGAATGTTAGCATCATAAGTCAAAACCTCTAAGAATAATGGTAGCTCATTGGCCTTAGCTTCTGCACCAACTCTTTCAACAAAAGCTTGTTTTTTATCATTAATTTCTTCACCCTCATCAGGATCATAATAAACTAAAAACTTAATGGCATCTCCGCCTTCATTTTTAATTCTTAATCCGGACTGATTAGCAATTAGATCAGGCATTCTTCCTGGTTCAGTCGTATCATAACCAGTTTTTTCATAAGAAAGTAATAATCCGCAATTTTTATCTCTAACTTTGGTAGCTGGTAAGCCATACTCTGGATCAGTCAAAATAGATGAAGCATATGGGGTCAGCTCACTAGATACTGCTTTTTTAAAATCAACGATAGTTGTTTCATCAGCAGGTTTGTTAGCAGCCTCTGCTAACATCTTTTTCAAAGAGCCACGTTGGTCAATTGCCAAAGCACTAATTATGCCATCAGTAGTTGACAAGTTTGCCATATGTTTGGCAACTGCTGCAGAAATTGTTTTCATTATATATCTCCTTTAACATTATCTTTAATCGCACAATTATTATTATATACTGATAGTTTAGCCTTTTAAAGAAAAGCAGAAGTTTTAGTAAACTTTTTCACAATTATAAACAATTCAGAAAAAATTTACTTTGATTACCAAATTATTTCTTTTTAGAGTTAACAGCTTTCTTGGTCTTGCAAATAATTTTTGCTCTCCAAGAAGAAGCTGCCATTTCTTTAATTTCTCTAACTTGAAAAGTATGTGTCGTTTCAGGCTTCAAGTTATTTAACGTAAAATCTGTTTTTTCAATATTAGAATATAGCAAACCGTCAATTTTTAGCTGATAATTGTCACAGCCAGGTACTGGCTGCCAAGATACTGTAATAGAATTTGAGGTGGTTTTTTGATCATTTTGTGTTAAATTAGCTGGAACTATTAGAGCCTCATTTTTTAGCGGCAGTTCATTAACTGGTACTGCTGTCGAAGCGATACCTGTAATTTCAACAGTGATTTCATTTTGACACACATTCGTCTGTTGCAGTTTTATCCTTAAAAATGTCTGCTCCAAATTTGAGTTAAATTCTGCTAAATATGGATTTGTCAGATAATGCTGATCGAAATAGTAGCAGTTATCATGCTTTTGAAAATCCGCTAAATTTTCTGCTTCAGTTAAATGAACTTCTTTATTACCGATCAGAACTGCGATTGTCCTTGGTACTTTAGCAGTTTTAATGTTTAACTCGGTTGTCTTTTCAGGGTCAAACTTTGCATAAGTGCCTTGAGCTTTATTAATTTTAACGGTCAAATTGGAGTCCCGCAAACTACTGGTAATTCCAGTTTGGACATATCTGCCTTGCTTATATTGGGCAGAAAAGCCATCATCTTCATAAACATTAAAATTACTAGTACCGCGAGGATAAATCACAAATTGACGCTGCTTTTTTAGATTCAGGTAATCCTGCGGCGTATTAGTTGCTGGTGCCACTGGGATAATAGCTCCGGCTTTAACAAATACCGGCAGTTTCCATAATGGGGCGGCAAAATCATTAATTACTTGTCCACCACGATATTCCTGACCAGTGAAGTAGTCAATCCAGATTTGTTTTTTATCAGGCAAATAGATTTCATTTCTGACATCATTTCCCTTTTCATCGCTGGCAGTGTTCTGATAAATTGGAGCAACTAAGAAATTGTCTCCCCATAAATATTGGTACCTGACCAAATTGGTATAAAATTCTGGAACATTAGGATACTCCAAAAACATGGCCCGTACCATTGGCTTACTAGTAAAGGTTGCCTGGGCTGCAATACTATATATATACGGCATCAGCATTGATTTCTGCTTTAAATAGGCACGATTCAATTTAGTTGTGGTACCGCCAAACGCAAACGGATTCTTGGGATTTTTGCCCCAGCCATCCATGTTCAGCTGAATTGGTGTAAAGGCCTTCCACTGATAATCTCTAGTATTAACAATCGGATTTTGCCCACCAAAAATACCATCCATATCTGAGGCAACATTAGGTTGGCCCGCTAATCCTTCACCGATATAAGTCGGTATTTGAAAGCGAATATACTCCCATTCGCCACCAACTTCATCTCCAGTCCAGACTGTGCTAGTATTCTGCGTTCCGGCCCAACCGTCAACTGTAATAATAAACGGCCGCAACTGATCGCCTTTAATTTTAGCAATCATTTTAGCTGTACTTTGGGTAGCATTTAACCCAAATGAATAACCATGACCTACCCACGCTTCATCAGTCTTAAGTGCGGTGACTCCGGCAACCAGCTCTTTTTCAAAATCACGATCATCCGGTTTAGGATTTTCTGGATCGACTGGCGCAAGATTTTGCTGCGTCCATAACCCTACTTGCACGCCTTTGCTATTAGCGAATTTGACAAATTCCGCCAAATTCTTAAGATTTCCTGCTAAAGTATCCGTTTGTCCATATCCGGCACCATAGCCGTCATTAGGCAAAAACCAGCCTATTGGCATATCATGCTCAAGGTACTGTTCAAGCATTGCCCGGGCACTAAATTGATAGGAAACCCCGCCATGTTCACCGTTCAGCGTTTCCCTAATTGACTTTGGCTTTAATTCTGCAGGTAAATCTTTTGGTTGATACTCCCTGTAATACTTACCATCCGGATATTTAATAGCACCTTTTTCTTCAGAATTTACTTCTACCCAATAATCCCGGTTATAAGCATTTAGATGAGCTTCATAGAAGCCAAAAACTGGTGTTAGTGCTGGCCGGCCAGTTAACTGATGATAAGCCCTGATCAATTTATATGCTGAATCCGCAAAGAAATAGACAGCATCAAAGCGTTTTTCTTCATGTGCAGTAGTAATTTTATTATTAGAAGTGCTGTCAAAATCGTAATGTCCGGGTTTAAAAGTATTACGGATTACGCCATAACCAGCGGTTGACCAGTAAAAGGGATTAGGAGATGCTACACCTTGATCAACCCAGTTATTGGTATTAACAATTTCAATTTTTTCTCCAGCTAGTGTGAATCGCCCGTTTTGCGTACCTCCACCAAAGTAATTACTATTGCAATCAACTAGGGTTTGAACTGTTAATGAATTTGTTAATTCAACTGACTTTGCTTCTTGAAAAATCGTCTTGCCGTTTTTAGTAACGCCTAAAGTAGCTGAGTTTCTGTTTAAATTAATTTCAATTATGCCCGTATCAATTTGCCAGCCGGTATTGGTTACACGAATACTGGCACCATTCATACCGCAAGAATCATAAATATCTTTCACAAAAATTTGAGCATGTAAGCCAGCTTCAGATTGTTCTGGTTCTTGAAACTTTTGAGTCGGATCAATATATAATCTGAATGTTGTTGAGTCCAAGATATAAAGGCGAGCTGTCAGCCCGTTTTGATAGTTAATTTCAAAATAACCTGATTGCTTAGTCACATTAGTGATAGCTTGCAACTTCAAGTTACTAAAATCGGTTACTTGGTTTTGGTCATTTTTATTAATAGTGCTCTCCTCCTTCATATTAAAAGAAAATTAATCTTAATTAGAAATGTTTGATAGGATTGATTATATGCTAAATCAGGGTGAGGATAAATAGTTATACACAAAATTATTGTCCAACCACTTATTTGTCTTTCTACTTAAAACTCAAGGTATACAGCCTTAAATTATGCTAGAATTAAGACAAGATATACTGTTATTTTTATATAGGAACAATAATATGACATTTATTTATACATTAAGATATATGCTGGATCCAAGAACAAATACTCCAGCAAAAGACGAAAAATTAATCGAATTTGTTAAAAAAGGCCAAATTGATGATGTTGCTTTTTTCATAAACGGCGAAGAATTAAACCACAGTCACTTAACTAAAGCTGAAACTCAAGTCTGGCTGGACGCCATTAAGCCTTTACAAAAGAGACTATCTGATATAGGTGTAACTACTAGTTTAAACCCGTGGACAACTATTATGCACTCCGATCGGGGCTATCGGGTTAATCCTGAGATTGGTTTCAATACTTTTGTTGACATTGATGGTAACAAGGCTAAGGATATGGCTTGTCCGGCTGATCTTACATGGCGCAAATATTTAGCTGCTACTTATGCCCAGTATGCCAGCATACATCCCCGCCGATTATGGTTAGAAGACGATTTTCGCCACTATAATCACACCCCTTTAAAATTGATGTGTTTCTGCGACTATCATATGCAACTGTATAATGAAAAATTAGGCAAAAAAGAAACACGTGCTGAATTTGTTAAAAAGATGTTGCAACCGGGAAAACCCACTAAGGAGCGCCAAATTTACCTGGATCAAGCACGTCAAGAAATGATTGAAAATGAACATCTAATTGAGCAAGCCGTTCATGAAGTCAGTCCCAAAACAGATCTGGCACAGATGACTTCATACCCTGACTGGCATGCTCTTGAAGGCCGAGATTGGGACAAATTGTTTAAGGCTTTAGCTGGAGAAGGTCATCCCAAGGTTGCTCGGCCTCACCTACCTGCGTACAATGAAGTTGCACCTCTGGCATATGGTAGAAATTTTGAAGAGTATACTCGTATTACCGCTGCTTTTTTAGGAGAAAATGCTGAATTTTACCCTGAATTAGAAAGTTATATGTATTCCCCTCTAGTCAAATCAAATGCATTTACTGCATTTCAAATTATCACTGCTGCTTTAATCGGAAGTCAGGGAATCCTACTCAACTTATATGACATGATGGGTAATGGTATCAATGAAAGCTGGCATTACGCTGAAATGCTTGCTGACATCAAGCCATTCGTTAATCAACTATTAGAAAATCGCCTGCCGCTAGATCATTTAAGAGGGATTAAAGTTCTGGTTGATCAAGATTCCAGTTATCACTTACAAACTACTGCCGGCAAAAATGTGGAAGAACTTTTGCCCCACGAAAAAAACTGGGCTAGTCTATTGGGAGCTTTTAGTTTTGCAACAAGTATTTTACCTTTTGGTCAAAAGACTTCATTAACAAACGAAATAATTGCTGTTTCTGGGCAACTTTTACGTAATCTGGCAAATGACCAGATTACAGCATTGCTCAAAAAGAATTTGGTATTGCTTGATGGCGAGAGTGTGCAAGTTTTGCTTGACCGCAATCTGGGTAACTTATTGCACGTTAAAAATGCTGAGTGGCATCCAGTTCGCACCAATTATCAATCCTTTGAACAAGCTGATGGACACATTGTTGATGGCGTCAAAAATCCACGCATAACAATGTTGCAACATACTGGTAATTATTTGAAAATAGAATATCAGCCTCAAAGTGATGTAAACGTATGGTCATTTGCATACAACTCGATTGATGAAAAATTGGGCAACGTTATGGCCGTTATTGATCAACACATCATTGTTTTACCTATGGACCAAGATCAGCGTCACGGTTGGGACTCCCAATTTACCACGTACAAGCAGGGTCTGCTCCGGCAAATGCTTGACAGTATTAAGCCTGTCGACTACTTAATAGGAATGCCTAATGTTAAGCTATCTGTTGAAAGCAATGGTCAAAAAGTTTGGCTTGCCAACTTTACATTAGATGGTTACCAGCAAATAAAATGGCATCTGGCAACACCACTTGTAAGTAATGAGGCAACAATAGTTAGAAAAGTTGGTAATTCAGTTAAGAAGACAAAAATTCATATTAATGTTGAAAATGGCATTGCTTCAATAGATGAGCCTTTAGCACCACTTGAAACTATTCAAATACTGTTTTAAATTTAACAAAAACCAAAAATAGCGCCTAGTCTCTTTGTTTAGGACTAGACGCTATTTTTTATTCAAATTCTACTTTTTCATATTAGCTAACATTGCAGTAACATCAACGATACCAGCTTTACCTGCTGTCACATAATCGGATGCTGCACCGCTCATTTGACTGTTGAGCCATTCAATTACCAATGGTAAATTCATTCCCGAGATTAAGTGAATTTTTTGACCACCCATAATCAGACGACTAACCACATTTGCCGGAGTTCCACCCATTAAATCGGCGAAAACAGTAATATCTTCGATATTCATTCCTGAAATCTGCTCTTCAAATTTTTTCTTAAAATCATCAGGACCTTCAGACGGAAGCAAACATACCGTATGTACGTGCTCTTGTTCGCCCATAATTAATTCGGCACTGGCTTTTACGCCCTCAGCCATTTTGCCATGACTAATTAAAATTAATTCTTTTTCTGCCATACTTTATCTTTCTATTTAATACTTTATACTATCAGCTTTACTTAAAGCAATTACTATATTTAATTATATCTTAGCGATAACTCCAAGGCCACCTAAAACAATACAAAGTATTAAAACAATAAAGATTGCTTTGGTTGAAGTCATACCTTTCTTACCAAGAAGCCAGTAAACAAAGCCAACAACAGCTGCTGGCAATAACTTAGGAAGAATCATGTCCAAATTATTTTGAACATTCATAGTAACTTTACCAATTTGAGGTGCCCAGGCAAACTTAATGTTAACCATAGTGGCAACAAGGGCACCAACCATGAATACACCCAAAACAGTAGCGGAATCAGTTAAAGCGTTTAAGCGGTCTCTCATGTCAGTAACTAGAGAAACACCTTTGTCATAAGCAAAGTGAAGTTGTTTCCAACGGAAGACACAGATCAAAAGGCAGGCAATAACCCAAATGATAACACCAACTGGGTTTCCTTGAGTTGCCATTGAAGCAGCTAAAGCACCAAAAATAGTTGGAATTAAAGAAGCGAAGATAGAGTCACCGATTGCGGCAAATGAACCCATCAAACCAACTTTAATACCAGTAACGGTGTCTTTTCCTTCAATACCCTCATTTTCCTCTACGGCAAGATCAAGACCAGTGATGATTGTATTAAAGAAGTTAGAAGTGTTAAAGAACTGCATGTGAGTCTTCATCATTTCCTTTAACTCTGGAGTATCATCGCCATAAATTTTTCTCAATTGGGGCAAAATAGTGTATAGATAACCACTATTCTGCATTCTTTCATAGTTCCAGCCTAACTGGAAACCAAACAAAGATCTCCGGTTAATTTGATTGAAGTCTTGTTCAGTTAATTTATATTTAGGTTTAGAGTTCGTCATCAGTAATCTCTCCTTCATCGTCATCAGAGCTTGAACTTGCACTATTACTTTGACTTTCAGTACTTTGTGCTTGAGCAGTACCTTTATTTAACGGAATATTCTTGTAATGCAAAATCGCAAGAGCTAATCCAAGCATTGCAATTGCAAGCATTGGCAAGCCATTGAAAATAGTAGTGAAGCCTTTGTTAACAGCTGTTAAGCCTGTACCCAAAGCTTGCATTCCACTAAAGAGCACTGAGAACAATGTCGTAATTGTAAAGCCCAAGATCAAATATGCTGCATGTCTCTTAACTGGCAAGTACCGGAGCAAAACAGCAAAACCAACTGCTGGTAATGTGGCACCAGCAACAGTCAAACCATTACCAAGCCATAACAGATCTCCATTTAAAGCATTTGCGATCTGCTGTACTAATCCCTGACCAAAGGCCAATGCGATAAAGACAGGAACAGCACGTGAAAGTGACCACGGAATTGCACCATATAAAACATTTCTTTCAACAGCCTTATAGTTAATCTTGTCTTGATCAATCAAGTGATCAATTCTGTGTGAAAAGTAAGTATTGGCAAACCTTGCCAAAACGTCCAATTCAATCATAATAGCAGCAACTGGAACAGCAATTGAAGAAATAGCTGTTTGAGGACTCATACCTTTAATACTAGTTGAAAATGCTGTAGCCAAAACTGTACCGGTAGTAGCGTCAATTCTTGAAGCACCACCAAAAGTACCGATACCTAAAACTGTCAACTGCATTGATGCACCGATAAACAGACCGGTAGGCAGATCTCCCATGATCAGACCGGCGATCAACCCAGCACCAACTGGTGTGTTTAATGATGAATAAATTTGCAATTCATCTAAAATTTCTAATCCTGCATACAACGTAAGCAGTAATATTTGCCACCAAGCCATTTTTCTCCTCCTACTTCATCTTTTCATTAATCAATTTCATTAAATCCCGTGACTCAACACTAGGATTTAATTGGGCAATTAAGTTAACGCCTTTGCCAGAAATCTCTCTGAAAACATCGGCTTCATGCTCATTGATATTAACTTGCTTAGTCAATTCAGTAGTATCATCTTGCTTAGACATATTACCAACATTGATTGTATCAAGCTTGATACCCATGTTGAGTAGGTCAAGAAACTTATCCGGCTTCTTAGCTACTAAAAACAGCCTCTGTTTACCATAACGTTCTTTCTTGAGGTGATCAGCAGCAATTTCAGTTGGTAAAACACTTAGCTTAGTAGACATAGGTGTAGCCATTCTCAAACCGCTTTTTTGGATGTCATCCTTAGCTGCCTTCTCATCAAGAACAATAATTCGTTCTACTTGCAACTGAGGTGTCCACAAGTTTGCCACCTGACCATGAACCAAGCGTTCATCAACTCTCGCTCCTACAATATTCATATTTCTTCCTCCATATCTTTTAAGGAAATCTAAATATTAACAAAAACGCTTTCAACCCTAATATTAAGGTACCAACCAATTTTTGTCAATATATATTTTGGTATATTTAAAATGCCTTTTTTTGAAAACATAATTATACTTTTTTCAATAACAACAAAAGCATATTAATTAAATTCGTGAATTGTGACTCCTTTAACCACACGGTTAACCGTGCCTGTTGGTGAAGGTGTATCAGGCTTATTATTAACTTTGATTGAGGTTAACAAAGCAATTGTTTGACCAAACATTACATCGGGTAAAGCCAAATATGCATCTGGCAACAATTCTTTCTCAGCAAACGTAAATGATTTACCTGAGAAGTTTTGTCCTTCTTTCTCCTGCCCCACGGCCATCACTAGCGGTACAATTTCGTCATCTTTAATTTCGTTTAAAATATCCAAATCATATTGTCTGGTATAAGTATTATTTGAAACAAAATCAAAAACAATTGTCTTTTTGTCCAAAAATGACTTAGGGCCATGACGTAAGCCCATTGATGTATCAAATAGTGCTGCCACTTCTCCTGCAGTTAATTCCAAAATCTTAAGTCGCGTTTCTTCAGCAAGACCTCCTAAACTGCCACTTCCTATATAAGTAATACGATTAAAGTCAATATCAACTAAAGATTGAATTTCATCTTCACGGTCAATGACACATTTACCCATCTGAGCAATTTGCTTAACGATCTGCTCTTTTTTCTCATCTGACAATGTATCAAAAACAAGAAGTGCCATTAAGCTCATGCAAGAAAACGAACCTGTCATAGCAAATCCCTGATCTAGTGACTTTTCCGGCATTAATAAAACTAATCCAGAAGGGTCACCTTTTAAGTCTTGTGCCAAGTGGCCTTCTGGTGCACAAGTAATTGCTATTTGATATAAATTTTTAACTAACTTTTTAGCTAACTCTACAGTTGCTACAGATTCCGGTGAGTTACCACTGCGAGCAAATGATACCAGAATTGTAGGAGTATCCTTTGCCAAATAATCTTCCGGAGTAGAGACAATTTTAGTAGTATCAATAGCTTCAAAGTCATATCTTGTTCTGTCACCATGCTTTTGTAAATATGGCATAATCGTATTCCCAACATATGCACTAGTACCGGCACCAGTGAAAATAACTCTGACTTTGCCGCATTTTTGCTTTATTTCGTCTAAAAATTCAGTTATTTTCGCTTTATTGTTCTGATAAATTGACCAAGTTTGTCCCCATAATTCAGGCTGTTGCTCGATTTCACGAGTAGTAATTTTAGCGCCCATTTTTTCTAATTCTGCATCCGTTTTTGAAAACATAGTTTTTTTCCTTCCTTATATAACTAAGATAAATCATTATATTGGCGTGAACGATAAACGAATTTATCGCCTCTAGCCAAAGAAATTGTAAATTCGACTGGTACATTTTTATCATTAATAGTTTTTCGAAATATTTTTAGACTCGGTGCGCCGACTTCCTCAGCCAAATTCTTACTTTCTTCAGAGTTAAGACAAACCGCTTCAACGTCTTCAAATGCCATTACACTAATTTGGTTATACTTTTCTTTCATGACAGTATAGAGTGGCTTTGAATTTAGATCATCAATAACTAGTTCAGGGAAGATTTTTTCCGGTAAATAGGACGTACTGAAAATTCGCGGCTCATTATTGGCAAGACGCAAACGTACCAGCTTGTATGTTTTTTCTGTCGGTTTCAAATTTAGTTGTGCTGCAATATTTTTATCCGGAATAATTAAGTCTAAACTTTTGTTTTTAGTTGAAGCCTTTTGACCAGTTCGTTTTAATTCTTCTGAAAAAGAGTACATCCCTCCAATATTAGGCTGATTAATAAACGTACTTGAAACAAAAGTACCTTTACCATGAAGACGATAAATCAGTCCCCGTTCTTCAAGATCTTGTAATGCTAACCTAACTGTATTACGGCTAACGCCATATTTAACCAGTAGTTGTCGTTCACTAGGTAATTTGGCGTTAGGTTGCATATTTTTTATCTGTTGTTCTAAGTCTAAAATTACTTGTCGATAAAGTGGCTTTTCCATTAATTCCCCCTCCTCAGTTAACTGGTTGATACCACTTAAAGTTTATCAGAGAAAGCGGTTCATTGCAATTTGATTTTGGTAATTTACTGATAATAAAAAATGAAATAGAAAATTAAAATACCATTAAGAGAAAAACCCTTAATGGTATTGAAAATATTTATTCTACTAATTTTTAAAAGTAATCTTTTTCCAGATTTTTCATTCAAATAAATAAGTTTTTGACTTATTATTGATTCACTTAATTTAAAGAAAAACGAATCAGTCGAAATATAATAAATACTTAGTTGATATTTGTTCCCCACACCAATAACTGACTTAGAGAAGGAAAAGCATCATTGCCATCTGCAGCCTTACATAAATGGTTGACTTTTAAATAACTGCTTTTCTTTTTTGCTACGGAAAAATACTGAATTTTATCTGTCTTTTCTAAATTTAATGTTATAGTTGCTCCATCAGAAAACGTAATATCTGCTTTAGTCCAATAATTATCATGAGGAAAGTCTGCACGCAAAAGAATACCAATTTTTTTAACCAACACTTCACGGCCAAAATCTAATTTTAATTCAGCATCATCTCTTTGGTCTATTCCCCATGACTGAAAAGGAAACCGACCGTGTCCTTTATTTGCTAAATAACCATCAATCACATTTTTAGCTAAAAAGGCATCTTCATTTCTGGTCTCTGCATTGGCAGTAACATGAGGAAAGGCTCCACTATTATGGTGCTGATCGTGTGAATTATATGCCAGGTTCTGTTCTCTTAATATTTCTTCTGTTGTTGCCTCACGGACGTAGGCATAATGAGCAATCCCTCCAAAAGAACCATCTGCCATAGCCGGGTAGCGTTGAAAATTAAAGGGAATATTATACCGCCAGTGATTTCCCTGAATATATATTAATGCTGGATTTAAAATAGGATCAAGCTGAACGACTATATATGAATTGGGTTTTTCTAATTCAATTTCATAATAGTCCCCCAATTGATATCTTTTTTTAAACGCAAGAACTGTAATATCATCTTGCATTTGCTCCACTAATACCTTATCTTTTGCATCTTTTAAGCTAACCTTTATTCGCATTTATTATTTTTCCTCATAAATTGTTCTAATTGACTTACATTAGGATAGCCATCGTTATCACCATGAGACTGAATAGCTAAAGAACCAATTGCACAAGCTCTTTTTACAGATCGCTTTATTTCTAAGCCAGAAATCAAGCCTGAGATTAGTCCCACTGCAAAACCGTCTCCAGCACCAACAGTATCAACTATTTTATCTGTATGATATCCTTTTACATATCCACTAGAACCGCTACTAGTTTGGTAATAGGCACCTTTAGCTCCCAACTTAACAACCACTAATTTTGTGATATCACTTTTACTTAAATAAAAACTAGCAATTTCTTTTGGATCAGAAGTACCAGTTAATATTTTTCCTTCATTGCTTCCAGGCAGAACAACTTTAGACTGAAATGATAAATCATTGAGGACTCTAATCATTTTTTCCTTATCGTGCCAAAGAGACATTCGAATATTTGGGTCAAAGAAACTAATAACACCTTGTTTTTCGGCTTCAGTCAAAATCTTTTCAGTCAAATGTAAAGTACTAGTTGATAATGCAGCTAAAATACCTGTCACATGAACCGCCTTAAAATCTGACACATTAATTTTTGCCAAGTCTGCACAACACAAATGTGAAGCAGCAGAATTTTTACGACAATATGAAACTTGCGGATCTCCCTTTGACACTAACTCCTTAAAGTAAAATCCCGTAGGCCATTCATCATCCTGTCGCAAATATCTTATATCTATTTCTTGCTTTCGCATAAATTTAACAATTTTTTTGCCTAAAAGATCTTTACCCACATTTGATAAATATGTTGTTTTTATTCCTAATTTTTCGAGGCCAACGGCGACATTTAGCTCTGCACCAGAAGGAAACGTTGTGAAATGCTCAGAATCAATTAATGATTGGTCTAAGTCTCTTGAGCTAAACACAATCATTGGCTCACCTACCGTTAAAACTTTATTTTTTTTAGACTCCATTATTTTCACCAATAAAAAAGCGGCATTTAAGCCGCTTCATAGTATCCTATCTTACTAAATAACCACCATCAACTGGTAAAATAATACCATTGACATAATTTGAAGCAGCACTAGCTAAGAAGACTGCCACTCCCATCAATTCTGAAGGCTCTGCCCAATGACCAGCTGGAATACGATCCAGAATTTCCTTGTTGCGATCTTTATCAGCACGAATTGGAGCGGTATTAGCTGTTTTAATATAGCCTGGTGCAATAGCATTAACCTGAATATTGTAAGCACCTAACTCACTAGCAAAAGATTTAGTAAGTCCTGCAACCCCGTGCTTTGATGCAGTATATGATGGTATAAATTTACCACCTTGGAAGGATAACATAGAGCCAATGTTTATAATTTTACCTGACTTCTGCTTTGCCATTACCTTAGCTGCTGCCATTGACATATGGTAAACTGCGTTCAAGTTAATATTAATAACTTTGTCCCAATCTTCGTCTTTTGATTCTAGTAACGGATTACGTCTAATCATACCTGCATTATTAATTAAAATATCAATATGACCAAAAGTCTCTAGAGCTTTATCTACTACTTGTTGAGGAACGCCTGGCTTAGTTAAGTCAACATCCATAAATTCTACTTTATGTCCGCGTTTTTCAATCATTGCACGTGTATTATCCCATTCAAGTGTACCGAAAGTAGGAATAAATATATCGGCTCCTGCTTCTGCTAAGGCAACTGCATAGCCTTGACCTAATCCTGTATTGCCGCCGGTAATAACAGCAACCTTACCTGATAGATCAAAGAAGCTCATCTTAAATTTATCTAATGCTTTTTCGTTATTTTTAATTTCTTCTTTTGATTGTTCCATTTTGTCCTCTTTTAATTTAAATCTTCCATTGGAATTGTATCCATATCATCATAAGTTTGATTTTCACCAGCCATAGCCCAGATAAAAGCATAATTTGCTGTTCCGACTCCACAATGAATTGACCAGCTAGGATTGATTACAGCTTGTTCATTTCTAATAACAATTTCCTTAGTCTCATGTGGCTTACCCAAAATGTGGAACACTCGGGTTTCTGGTGAAGCAAACTCACAATATAAATAAGCTTCCATACGTCTGGCGTGAGTATGCGCAGGCATTGTATTCCAGCCTGAGCCACTATCTAGAACGGTATACCCCATTTGTAATTGGCAGGTATCCATCTGGCTGGCATCAATATATTTATAAATAGTACGCTTATTCATATGCTCCTGATCACCTAAACGTTTCTTAAGAGCATTCTTAAACAACAACTTTTTATTAGGATACGTTTTTTGAGCAGGTGTTGATACTACGTAATATTTTGCCGGCTCTTTTGGATTAGCAGAAGTAAACACCACGTGCTTATTTCCTTTACCAATGTAAAAGCCATCATGTTTTGTCATTTGTTCTTTTTGACCATCAATTTCTAATGCACCATCGCCTCCTAGATTAATAATTCCTAATTCACGTCTTTGCAAAAAGTAGTCAACTCCTAAGTCCTTATCTAGAACTATTTCCAATGGCTTATCAGTTGGCATTACTCCACCAAGAATCATTCGATCATTAAAAGTGTAGGTCAAATTGATTTTTCCAGGTTCAAATACTTTTTCTACCAAAAACTGATCTCTTAATTCTGAAGTTGAATAGTTTTTAATATCTTCAGGGTTATGACCATAATTAATATTCATTTTCATAAAAATAAAAACCTTTCTTTTCTTTATATTACTTAAATTCTAACGGTCCAATTGAAGGATTAATTGAAATGGGATTACCAGAGAAATCAGTGATATTACTTGCTATAGTGGTGCCAGCTTTCTGTAATTCTGACATTTGTAATAACTTAGTGATATTCAAATTATTTATTCCTGGGTCACTATCTTGAATATCAGAAAGTAATTTTTCCACCAGTACGGGATTTTGTAATTTAATATTCTCGCCACTTGTGAACCACTTATCATTAAAACCATAAGTAGCGTTATTACAAATATTAATATCACCCGTCATGTCGTCATAATTGAAAGTTTTTAGCTTTTCCGACTGAGAAATAATGACATTATTTACAAACCTTAAAGCCCGTTTTTTAGAACTTGTTTTAAATATTTCAGCCGTATTTGGATTAGTAATAAACAGGTTATTATAAATATCCACTTTTTCAGCATTGTTTACAGGTAAATAAGAAATCAATTTATTATTATCCCAACCATCATTGACGCTGACGTTATATCGAAATACCCCGTTTCTAGAATAATTCATAAACAATACTGTACCACGAGCATTATCATGAGAATAATTGTGTTGAACGATAACATTATTGCAATTTAAATCAATATCAAACGCAGTACCGTCATTAGAACCATATTTTCCGTTAGCAACTTCATTTCTTTCAACTACAACATTATCTGAAGACATTACCCACAGTCCAGCGTAGTTATAACTAGTATTTGCATTGCAAAATTTATTAACTATATTATTTTTTACAATACCGTCGCTAGCAACTTCCGAAATAATTAATCCATCACCAAACACATCGTCAACTCTGTTATTTTCATAACTAATATTTTTATTTAGTTTAGGGTAACTTTCTGAACCATTAGAATAAAGCATCGTAGTTTTATTTCTAATTCCAGCTGTTGCTACATTTTTAACTTGATTACCTGTGACCGAAACATTTTGAAAGCCAAAGTTCTTATTGTTATTTATTTTGCCATTGAGATCTTCATTGATACCAATCAGTATGATTCCACCAGTTACTTTCCAAGCATGATCTACTTGTGTGTCAGAATTAACATCATGGACAAAATTGTTAGCAATTGTAATATTTTTTTCTGGTGTATTTCCGTTATTAATTACTAAAATTCCGGACCTTTGAGAATGAACTTGTGAACTATAATTTGTAACTTCTAAGTTACTTATCACCCAATCATGTTGATTAATAAGCATTACTGTTCCAGAATTTCTAACATAATTTGAAGTACCATTGCCGTTAATAAGAGGTCTTTCTTTTCCCCCGTACTTATTTATTTCAATTGGATGATTTTCATTGCCACTTCCTTTAGGATGAAGCTGACCGTTCCATTCTGCCCCGCTCTTAAAAAGAATTTTATCGCCGGGTACAAATTGAACAGAATTAACTTTAGCAAGTGTTTTCCACGCATAAATTCTACTTGTGCCGCTATTTGAATCCGATCCTTTAGGATCAACATAATAAGTAGTTGCTTTAACACTCGTCTGTGTAAATGCAATTCCTAAAATAGCTATAGCAAATGTTAAAATGAAACAAAAAATTTTCTTTTTTTTCATCTTCGTTCACCTCTTTTTGACATTAAAACTACTCCTCAACACTGATGTTGCCATAAAAAGGAATATTATTTACAAAATATAACTTATTCCCCTTAATTGTATTTTCATGTTGAATATTAACAGTTATCGGTTTTCTTCCATTCAAAGAAATAACTATTCCATAGTTATGGATAGCGCTTGTATCAACCTTGCCATTCCTCATTGAGTCCACATGATTAACACCTGCAATAATCTCTTTTTTACCAACTACAGTGTAAGAAACATTACTGTTATTAAAATTATCAGAAATAATCAGTTTCGAAGTTTGCTGTATCTGATTATATCTATCTGAAAGTAATTGCCTTTGTGTTTCAACTTGTTTTAAAGAATGGAATAAATAGTATTCATTTCCGTTAATACTAATTTCAATTTGATTTTGTGTTATTTCCTTTACATGAGATGCCGGATTTAAAATCCAATTATTGCTTTGTAAGTGCTGACCAGAATCTTCGACAATATCCACAACAACCATAATTGCAGTAGTCTTAATCCAGATAAAATACCTTGTGACAATGTAATTTAACTTCTTATCCATATAAGTACATTTGACACTGTCAAAAACTTTAAAATGGGCTACTTCATTTCTCTGGTTCGAAACTACTGTACTAAACTTCCAAGAATTTAGCGGTACAGTAGGAAAAGTATTATCTACTAAAATAACATTATGTGAAAAGCCTGATTTCAAATATCTGCGCTCATGCGAATTGACATACGTATACCTTCCAGGATCAAGAAATATATCATTATCATTAATTACCAAGTCTAAATGACCGGAAGACGCATGACCGTGTCCGCTTCCTAAATTACCGTTATAAATATGCCAATAATTCTTGTTATTAGTATCTTTAAAGAAAAAGTTTCCCGAAGTAATCGAATCAAAATATCTATTTTCATCTAATTCTTTTTGCTCTAAAGTTATTTCTGCTTTATCTGCTAGAGAAATCAGTAAAAAATCATATTTATAACTGGGATTGAATTTGCCATCTAAAATATATTCTGCTGTTGCAACTAAGTCAGCTATTTTAATTGAATCAGTATCTCCCTGCTGTAAAAGATTGCCATTAGGTTTAATCAAAAATTTGCTTGCTTTAAGCATTCTTTTTAATACATTCGTAATTTCTGCAGGAACAAACTTTTTATTAGCATTAAAGCTAGCGACGACTGATAATGAGCTTCTAAATACTTCAATGAAGTACAGTGGTGATTGTTCCCATTGAAGCCCCGTCTCATCTACTTGCAGTTTTAACTCTTGAATTAACTTATCCAAGGCCCAATTTAAAATTTGGTCATCTATTATATTAGGGTGTTCAGCAGAAAAGGTTAGTATTCCAGTGGTTATTAGTACTCCCCAATTACTTAGGTCATACTTTTCAATATAATTATCCTCTAAATACTTAGCTTGACGCTTGACTGATTGATTAATTTGGCTTTCTTCTTCCGCACTAACGATATTCCTATTAATTAAATAGCTAAGAGGCTTTGACCAATTTAACAGCCGTATCCCAGTATCAATTGTGCGCCAAGTCTTATAACGAGCTGATTTGTCTGCGTCATTATTTTGCATCCAGTCAAAGATAAATGTTTTTATTTTAAATAAATATTCACTTTTATTTGTCCGTAGATAAGAATACAAAAGATCCTGTAAATATTCTTGACGCTTTAAAACATAAAGCCACTCGGGGTCACCGTTAGGAGACTCCTGCCAACTATTTAATTGATATACTTCAGGGCTAGGCTCCATATCGTACACATGTTGAAAACGAAATTGATTATTCAATAATAATTTTGCGTTGTCTAAATAGTCTTTTGCATATGAAATCCTATCATCATGAATCAAACTATTTAAATTTATTTTTTCTTTTAGATTATTTGGTTTCATTTTTTATTTTCGAAGCTATCCCGTGCTTATTGACTTTGACTACAGTATTATCTGTTACTTTTAAGTCGACATAATTTTTTGTTATGTTTTTTATAGTACCGACAACACCACTAAGCAGCATAACTTTTTCACCTTCATGTAGTGAAGCAAAAAAGTTATCCATCTCTGCCTTTTTCCTTTCATTGCTTTTTTTTCTGGCAATTGGAATAATAACAAAATAAAGAACTACCAAGATAATTACCATAATGGTTATTAAAATATTGATCCAGTTCACTATTAGGACTCTTTTTCTAAATCTTGTTTACATGAGATCTCTTTCATTAATGATTTTGATTCATTAATTACGTGCTTAATTTCATTGTCAATATTTTGAGTGTTCAACTGCTCAGACATGTTTTTCAGATATATATCCAAAACTAAATTTAAAGAAACACCAGCTACTATAAATTTGTGTACATCATTTTGTAATAAAACTTTTTTAGCTACAATTTGGTATGGTGCACCACCAACCATATCAGCAAAGAAAATTACATTTGTATGTGATTGAATATATTGCTCAACATCTTGCTCAAACTGTTCATGAGTTGTTTCATCATTTAAATTAAAGCAGGTGATTCTTTCACAAGTTCCTGCAATTAATTTGACAGCTGATTTAAGGCCCGAAGGGAAATTACCATGTCCTATGATACATACATCATATTTCATAATTATTTACCTCAAGGAACTAATATGCCCATGGCTGAAAGTGCAATTCCTAAGACTAAAAGTAAGAGTATAATCTTATAAACTGTCCACTTCTTCTTGGTAATTAGCCAATAAACAAAGTAAATTAGTAATACAGGCAATAGGTACGGCATGATTTTGTCTAAAAATGCCTGCACTGTTACTAGTTGAGTCTTACCTTTAATCACAGCGGAATATTTTAAACCTAAATTTACTTTAACGAATGAAACAGATAACCCGGCAATAACTGTCAGACCAATTGTACTGGCAATATCAGCTATAACAGCCATCTTGTCACTCAAAGTATCAATGATACTAGTACCGACTTTCCAGCCTAAGTAGCCCATTAAGCATCTAACACCAAATGTAATTCCAAATAAGCAAGCAAAGAACATTAATGGTGCATAAATAATGCCTTGTAAAGCAAGTGACGCAAATATAGTTGAAAACAATGGCGCCAAGGCAAATTGTGATAACGCATCACCGATACCCGCCAAAGGTCCCATTAAAGCCATCTTAATTGCTTGTACATCACTTTCACTTTGGCCACTATCATACATAGCCAGCATAATGCTAGTAACAAAAGGATAAGGTTGTGGGTTAGTGTTATAAAACTCCAAGTTAGAAATAGCTACACGTCTAAACTCTTGTTCATCATCCTGATAGATTTTATGCAATTCTGGCCAAATAGATTTTAAAACTCCTGTTCCCTGCATATTGCCGTAATTCTGGACATTTTGCAGATAATATGATCTTAAAATAGATATGGCATAATCTTTTTTAGTTAAAACTGGTTTCCTAGATGCCATTTTCTACACCTCCATTGTTTTGCTCTTGATGATTACTACCAGATTTTTTACGATTGTAGTAATTATTAAATGCTAAGGCTACACCTACAAATGCAAGACCAATAACCGGCATCTTAAGGTAAGCAACACAGATATATCCAACTATGATGGCTGGTATATATTCTTTTTTAAGCATGGTACTCATGATAAGAGCAAAACCAACAGCTGGAAGCAAACCACCGACAACTGTTAATCCATTCATCAACCATTGAGGAATCATCATAACAAATGCTCTTAAAGCTGATGTACTTAATGTAGCTGCTAGTCCGAACAGAAAAGCAAATAACATAAATTCCCACAAAGTTAAATTAGACATAATATTGAACTTATGATATTTTCCTTCACTAACGGCTTTTTTAGCAGAAGCCATTGAACCTGAGTTAATCGTAAAAATCAAAGTGATAATAAATGGTACTAACATAGCAAATGGATATGACAGAGTTAAAGCTGCACTTGGAGACAATTTATGCATAGAAATTGCTAAAATTGAACCTACAATACCTGGTCCAAGCGGATTAGGTGGAGTGGAACCTCCAGGTCCAACACCAAAGCCCATAAATGCTAATTCAGCTGTAGCACCAAAAATAACTGCTGTCTTTAAGTCTCCTAAAATGAGACCAACACCAAATGATATAAACAAAGCCCTATTTGTATAAGTACCCCAAACTTGTCCTGCAAAACAAAATGCGGCCCATAAACCTACCAATATAGCTTGCCAAACGGTAAAGTTCATATTTATTCTCCTTTCCAATCATCAACATATTTATTTAAATTAAAGTCTGATCCTACTTCGTTTCCAATCGGAGTTACACGGGTATTAAAATCAATTTGATATTTATCTCTCATTGTTTTAAAAGCCGTCATATCTTCCTTATCTACCGAAATATAATTTGTAACTTTAGTTTTTCCATCTTTAAAATGAATGTTTCCCACATTTAATTTCTTAATTGGTACGCCTCCTTCAACTAGTTTTAACGTGTCAGCCGCAGTTTTAACAATTATAAAAATTGACTGTTGAGGTGCCGCTTTAAAAATCTTGTCAATAGTTTCTGCAATTGTGAAAAATCTAACCCCAATTGAGTCAGGTAATAGTGACTTCATCAGAGTTTGCTGAATTGAACTTTTAGCAACTTCATCATTTGCAACTATGACTAAATTAACTCCTAAATTAGAAATCCATAATCTGCCCTGGCCATGAATTAATCTTTCATCCAAACGGACAGCTACAATATTTGGATTTGTCATTTCTTTCGCCCTTTTCTACCAAAATACTTTCCAGTCTTCATAAAATCTCATAAGTGCTTCAAAATAAAAATAGTCTCCCCAAATATTTCCTTCATCAACTCCTTTACCTGAATGCCAAGAGTACACACCATGATTTAGTAATGGGGCACCAGGCTTCAAATCATTATTTGCATAATTATCAATTAACGATCTCAACATTTTATGCAGTAACAATACATATTCGTACTTGTTGCTAAAAGATTCAGGTAAATGCTTTAGCATTTCAGCAATCCCACAAATTGCTATAGCACCAGATGAAGAATCTTTAGGTTGATTATCACCATCATCAAAGATCAAATCCCAGTACGGGATAAAATCATTAGGCAACCTATTTAAGAAATAGTTAGTTACGCCTCTAAAAAGTTTAAAATCTTCTTGATCGTGACGATATTTATAGTGTAAAGGAATACCATAAACAGCCCAGGCTTGTCCTCTGGCCCAACTTGAATCATCACTATATCCTTGTTTGGTCATACCTTTTAAAGGTCTACCATTTTGTTTGTCAAAGTAATATGTATGATAAGTTGAACCATTACTTCTAATAACGGTATTAATAACATTTTGATAATGTCGATCAGCAATTTTACCGTATTTAGAATTCCGTGTGACCTGTTCAGCCCAATAAAGTAAAGGGATGTTCATTAAAGAATCAATGATTAGTCTATATTCATTGTTATCATTTAAATCCCCCCAAGCTTGAATAAACCCACCGTTAGATTGAAACCTTGATACTAGACAATCAGCAGCCTTCAAAGCTATCTGTCTGGCGTTTTCATTTCCAGTAATTTTAAAATCACTAACTACCGAAGTCGTATATAAAAATCCTAAGTCATGATGATTGACTGCAATCTTTTGACTAATTCTGTTTTCAAATGAGTCAACGTCTTTTTCTGCAATTCTTTTATATTTAGGGTCGTGTGTATACTGAAAAGCTAGCCACAAAATTCCAGTCCAAAAACCATTGGTCCATTCATTATTGGTAATTTTGCGATAAATTCCCTGAGAAGCGGCTGGACCTGGATAAAGATTGTCGAAAAACTTGATATTCAGGTTAATTTGCTTCAACACCGTATTTATCGCAGCTTCAATCTCTTGCTTACTTAAAAAGGTTTTATGATCAGGGTTAATAACTTTTTTTGTTAAGTCTTCATACATTGCTTTTCCTTTCCATATAAGAAATTATATTTCTTATTTATCCAAACAAATAAAATATAATACAATGTAAGCGATTTTACAAGTGTTTTTTTTAAATAATTTGATTAATTTGATCAACTGCTGATTTAACAAGCTTTTTCAAGTCATTAAACAATAGCTCGTCCAAACGGTAATTTGGCGTACTTACACTAATTGCCCCAAAAACCTTGCCATATTTCTGAATCGCTGCCCCAACACAAACTACTTCTGCTTGATTTTCCTGATTATCAATTGCATATCCTGTTTTTTTGACCTCTTCGATCTGCTTCTTTAATTTAGCAATGCTTGTAATTGTATTTGGTGTACTTGGCCTCAACTCAACGCTTGAAAAGTATTGATCAAGCTCTCTTTCCGATTTAGTTGCTAGTATTGCTTTACCCATTGCAGAAGAATAAAGTTCAAGGGTTCCTCCAACTTTTGAATTTAAGTTAACTGGCTGAGGACTATCAATTTTCTTTAGCAGTACAATTTGAGAATGCTCCTCAATTCCTAAATTTACAGTTTCACTTGTTACTTTATTTAATTCAATCAAATATGGTTCTGCAATAGAAACTATATCAAAACCGCTCATAGCTTTACTGCCATAACCAATTAAATTTGTTCCTAAAGAATATTTTTTCTCAGATTGATCTTTTCTTACAAAATTAATGTAGTCCAAGGTAGTCAATATTTTAAATGTCGTTGGCTTAGGTATTCCTGCTGCACTAGAAATTTGCTCTAAAGTCAAGCTTGTCTCTGATGCAGAAAGTACATCCATTATCTTTTTCGCTTTTAAAAGAACAGTACCATAAAATTTATCTGCCATAATTTATTTTCCTTTCTTGATTAAAAAAACTGCAAGCGTTATACTCAATTTGAATTTATTATTTGTAATTATAATTTATTATTTGGAAACAGGACAATAAAATGGATAAAAAAATAAATATTTTAAAATCAATTAATCATAATTTCTTAGTCGCTGTCATTAGAGGTGCTTCTGCTGATGAGGCCTTTAACGACGCTGCCGCATGCATTAAGGGCGGAATTAAAACCATCGAACTAACTTTTACCGTTCCTTCTGCTGATAGCGTAATAAAAAAATTAAAAGAAAAATATCAAAATGATGTAATAATTGGTGCTGGCACAATTTTAGACGAAGTTTCCGCACGCTTAGCTATTTTAGCAGGCGCAGACTTTATTGTGGGACCAAACTTTAACAAAGAAATTGCTCTTATTGCTAATTTATATCAAAGGCCATACATCCCCGGTTGTATGACCACTACAGAAATAACAACAGCATTATCATATGGTTCTGATATAATCAAAGTATTTCCAGGTAATGTCCTTGGTCCTAAGTTTATCAAGAGTATTTTGGGACCAATTCCTAATGCTAATTTAATGCCTACTGGCGGAGTTAACTTAGATAATATTTCAGACTGGGTAAAAGCAGGCGTTGCAGCAGTGGGAATTGGCAGTAACCTTGTAAGTCCAGGAGCAAATGGTAACTTTGATCAGGTAGAAGAAAATGCCAGACAATATGTTTCAAAATTAAAATATAATAGTCCAATCAAATTATAAAACATTTTAATTGACATTAATATTTAAACTAGCAAAGAGTAGGTAAATTATTAACAATATATTTTTAATATCTATTTAAACTACAAAAACTACTTGTAAAAATTTAGTCCTACTACTAAAATCAAAATAATTCGATTTGAAAACTTTAATAGTATCATATTGTACTTTTTAGCACTACGCATTTTTGATTTACATTCACTATTAATTTCTTAAGCAAAATAAAAGCCATGACTCTTTTAAGTCATGGTTTTTGTGTGCGATTAAAACTTTAAATTTTTAGATTATTATTTAGCTATTAGTCGTGGTATACGCCTTCAGCCCACTTCTTATTTTCTTCATCAAAGAAGTGTACGTTATCTTTTTGATCAGGATTAGGTTTAGCAATACCGTCTATTTTGGCAATTAAATTTTGTCTTTCTGGGGTAGACTCATATTTAGCATTCAAGAATGAATCGACAATGTCAAAAATAAAGTCACGTCCTAAAACAATGCCACCAAAACCCAAGATATTGGCGTTTAATTCACGCCGAGCATATTCGGCTTGGGCAACATCGCCTACCATTGCTGCACGAACTCCCTCGTTCTTATCAGCAGCAGTAGAAATGCCGATACCTGTACCACAAAGAACAATACCTAAATCTGCACGACCATCGGCAACATCTTCAGCTACGCGTTTACCATAAATTGGGTAGTGAGTTCTAGTATTGTCATGAGTACCTTCATCAATGACTTGGTATCCTTCTTCTTTTAAATGATCAGAAATGGCCATTTTAACAGAGGTTACAATATGATCGTTTCCTAAGGCAATAACAGTATGCTTGTCAACTTTGGGATCAACAAATTCTGGTTGTGGTCTATCGTTATCTAACATTAGTAAGCCTCCTTAAATCATTTCTTCAAGCATATTCAAGCGAACCTGATGGCGTCCGCCAGCATATTCTGTATCTAGATAATGCTGCACAATTGAATAAGCTAGTTTTTCACCTACGATGCCGCTACCCAACGCAATTGCTTTTGCACCATTGTGCATAGCGGTCATATGTGCAGTTCTTTCTTCATTGACGTTTGCTGTAACCATGCCCTTAACTTTATTTGAAGCCATAGCCGAGCCTACACCGTATTCGTCAAACATAATGGCCTTTTTGATACCATTATCTAAGACTTCATGAGTCACCTTTAAACTCGATTCAACAAAGTCCTCTGCGGCTTCCGGCGTAACATCCAAAACATCATAATGGTGTGCTTGCAAGTATTGTTTTACTTTTTCCTTTAAAGCAAAACCTGCCTTGTCACTACCAATGACAACCTTCATAGTCAAATCTCCTCTCAAAAACTATTTATATATAGTTGTAAACTGGCTGTAATGCTTTTCCAACTCAGGTTCAATTCCATGGTTAGTAATTAGTCCATCCACATTGCGCAAATCGTAAAATTGGTGAAAATCACTGTGATCCAACTTTGTATAATCAGCGACAACAAATTTTATTTGAGAACGGTCTAATCCAATACCTTCGGTTTGACCCTCCTCTAAGTTAGCAGTTGTCAAAGAAGTATCATTAATGCCATTAACGCCGACAAAACCAACAGAAAAAGACATAGTTTTTAACTCATTGTTAGCTAAAGCACCCACAAAAGCTCCACTTATTCTTCTATATGAGCCGCCAACCATAATCAAGTCATAGTCATTCATATTATCTTTTGCAGCTTCAAATACTGGTAATGAATTAGTAACTATTCTCAAATGCTTAACTTTTAGGTTAGCAACAAGTAACTCTAACGTTGTTCCCGGGCCGACATAAATTGAGTCATTTTCGTGGATTAAGTTACAAGCTCTTTTAGCTACTTCATACTTTTCTTTACTATGAATTTCCCGTTTT
This sequence comes from Lactobacillus sp. ESL0260, assembly GCF_003692935.1. Lineage (NCBI taxonomy): Bacteria > Bacillati > Bacillota > Bacilli > Lactobacillales > Lactobacillaceae > Lactobacillus > Lactobacillus sp. ESL0260. Next base: position 40,199 of record NZ_REHO01000005.1, on the reverse strand, counting down.
TGCTGGTAGCTTTTTTCGGTCCGAATCTGATCAGATAATAATTGAGCTCCACCATGAATACGCAAAATTTTATTTGCCTTATGCAATTCATTGAGGTCCCGTCTAATTGTCATATCCGAAACTTTTAAAGCCTGTGCCAATTCATCAACTGTAACAAATTTCTGAGTTTTTACTACTTGTAAGATAGTTTTCAGTCTTTCACTCTTTAACATTAGTAACCTACTTCTTAACTAGATTAAGCAACTAACTTAGTCCATTTTTATTATAGTTGTTAACTTTTGTTTGTCAATGTTTGAAATTGTTCGATAGCTATAGTCTGAACTAAAAAGGTTGCAATTTACATTTAAGTTAATTAAAACAATCTGGAGCTTTTTTACAAAATTAAGATCGCAATTATTTAAAAACTTATATTTATCTGAATTTAGTTTATATTTTATCCACAAAAAATGCATCTTTTTAACTTTTGGCTAAAAAGATGCATTTACTATTAATTAATAATCTGACTATTTAGAAATTGACTGAGAAATTTTTTCATATTTGCGCACAGTGTCATAGTCACTATCTTTGGCTTTGACATATCCTTCATGTGAGTAAACACGTTCGATTACTTTCTTACCTTCTTTAGATTTGCCAATTGCAATAAATGCGTTAGCTAATTTTTCCCGGAAAGATTTTGACAAACTAGGAATAACTGAGATAGTGTCGTTGGGAATAGCACGTGTATAGTAAATTGGCACAACTTCGGACTTAATCTTAGGATTATCCTTGATTACATTGTTGCGGGCATCTTCAAAAACAAAAGCAGCATCAGTGTCTTTATTTAAGACATTAAGTACGGCTTGATCGTGCCCAGTAGTAGTAACTAATTTGCAGCTACGAGGAACATCCAATCCCTTCTCTTTTAACTCAGCAATTGGGAAAATATAACCAGATGTTGAGGTTGGGCTTTGAATTGAAATTTTCTTACCTTTAAGATCTTTCCAACTCTTAATGCCAGAGTCCTTTCTAACTAAAATCTCGGAATGAAAAGTATGAACTAGTTTTTTAGTCCAGTTGCCGTCCGGTCTGCTTAAGCCAAAACGCTCTGACTGTAATAAAACATCAGCTGCATGCTGTTTGTGAGCCTGCACATAGTCATCCCCTGGTAAAAAGCCAACATCTACTTTTTTAGACTTCATTGCTTCTACCAACGCATTACCACTAGTTGAAACCGAAACATGGACTGGAATTCCCAGACGCTTGGATAACATTTTTTCTAATGGCTTTGCCTTAGTTTCTAGCGTATTCGCCGAAACGCTGGGTACGAACTGTACGTTGAGAGACTTTGGTGTACCACTATCGCTTTGCTTTTTTGCTGAATTAGAACATCCGGCAAGTAAAGCTGTACCTAAAACTGCAATAGCACCAACTAAAAACTTTTTAAATTTTGGCATGATTTCCTCCTAATCTGGAAATATTGCAATCAAAAAAGACTTAGCATAATACTAATGTATCAAGCTAAGTCTATTATTGATCATATTAAAAAACAGCAGCAACAATTTATATAGATAAGAAAGCCGCACTTTCCCCATTGCAAAAGGCTCATCAATTTGAGTTAATCCATGCATATGAAGAAAATTACCTCTCTTTCTTATTATATAAAAAATAATAGCACAATATTAAGAGTTATAACAGATGTTTTTCTTTAAAAAAATATTTTTTTATTCATTTAAAAAAGAAAGCGTTTTATTAATAAAAAGGTATTTTCATGTATCAGTAATAACTACTACTCTAGTTCAATTCAAATATTCTAAATTTTTAAAATTCTACAAATCATAACATCTTATTTAAACTTGCAATATTCAATTTGATATAAGGTAGCAAAATTAATAAGGATAGAAATACAGTCATTATTACCTCTCAACTTCTTCCTTATTGATTGTCCTACAATTTATCGTTATGCGTAAAATATGTAGTAAACTTAAGAAGTACAGATATATTAATGTGAGGTCAAAGATATGAAGATTGTTAATTTAGATAGCTATGCCTTGAATCCTGGTGATTTAGACTGGACGCCCCTTGAAAAACTAGGCGAATGCACTTTTTATGATCGGACACCAGTTGACGATGATGAAATTTTAAAGCGGATTGGGGATGCTGAAATTGTTTTGACTAACAAAACGCCCCTTGACGAAAAAGTGCTAAAAATGGCACCCAACATTAAATATATTGGTGTGACTGCTACTGGTTATAACATTGTTGACACCAATGCAGCTCGTAAAGCTGGCATTCCTGTAACTAACATCCCTACTTATGGTACTGATGCCGTTGCGCAATTTACTTTTGCTTTGCTACTTGAAATTACTAGTCATGTTGGCTTGCATAATCAGTTAGTCCATGAAGGTCGCTGGAGCAGCAACCCTGATTTTACTTTTTGGGCTAAACCGTTAATGGAACTAAACGGTAAAACTTTAGGATTAATTGGCTTTGGCAACATAGCTAAAAAAGTGGCAGAAATCGGTCATGCCTTTTCTATGAATATCATTTTTTGGAACCATCGGCCAAAATCAGATTTACCGGATTACGCTAAGCAGGTTGAACTTGACGAACTTTATCAAAAAGCAGATATCGCCAGTTTACACGTGCCACAAACTCCAGAAACTACGGAAATGATTAATCAAGGGGCAATTAGTCAAATGAAAGATGGCGTCATTTTAATTAATACTGCTCGCGGCGGTTTAATTAATGAAAAAGATGTCGCAGATGCTTTAAATGAAGGCAAGATTGCTGCAGCGGGGATTGACGTTGCCCAAAAAGAGCCCATTCCTGCTGACAGTCCACTTCTTTCTGCTAAGAACTGCTATATTACCCCTCATATTGCCTGGGCACCACGCGAAACCCGCAATCGTTTGCTTGGTATTGTCGTTGAAAATTTGCAAGCATTTCTAAAAGGTGAAAAATTAAACGTCGTAAATTAAAAATCATAGCCAAGAACCCAGTATTCTGATTAAATACTGGCTTTTTTATTCTCAAAAATCATTTTCCGTGCTTGACCTTGACGCTACGTCAACCAATATACTTAATTTTGCAAGTGAGGAGAGTTTAAACATGTCATATTCTATCAATGAACTAGCAAAACTAGCTGGCATTTCAACACGAACTTTACGCTATTACGATAAGCAGGGACTTTTAAAAGCGCGCAGGAATCCCGAAAATAATTATCGCTATTATGAAAAAAGTGAAGTTGATCAACTGCAAAAAATTCTATTTTTAAAGCTCTTTGACTTGCCACTTGAACAAATAAAACAGGTAATGCAGACTTCACCGAAAACTCAATATCAAGTTTTACGAAACCAGCGGAGCAAATTAGTTGCACAGCAGCAAAATCTAGATGATTTGATTAAGAACTTAGATAAGACACTTGCAACAATGAAGGGAGAAACACAAATGACTGACACGGAAAAATTTGCCACATTAAAAAAAGAAATGATTAACAAAAATGAAAGACAATATGGCGCAGAAATCAGGAAGAAATATGGTGATGCTCAAATAGATTTTAGTAATGACAAGTTCAGTTCTTTTTCTGCAGACGAATTAGCACATTTCAAAAAATTGTCCGCTGAAATTTTAACTGAATTAAAGAACTTTAATAAGACTGCTGATATCAAACAAGCTGCTGGCAAACATCTTTTTGACCTACATAAAGAATATTTATTGACAATATGGCCTAAAGGTCAGTATTCGGGAGAAGCACATAAGAAACTTGCCCAAATGTATGTGTGTGACAAACGTTTTAGCAAATATTATGAAGAAGCCACGGGCAACCCTGACGCTGCAAAAATATTGAAAGCAATCATTGACTACTATGCCTGAGTGTCTTTAATCTATATAAAGTTAGTTGCAAAATAAAACCTTTCAAATACAGATTCGTTAAGAACTGATTGAAAGGTCTTTTTGTTTATAAAGATTTTATACATGTAAAACAACTTTATCTACAATCTAATGGGCAAAAGTTAATTTTACTATTAGTAAAGACGTTTTTATTCAAAAGAGAGTTTTTAAAAAGTTTAATTTTAAATTTTTTAAACTATTTGAGCAACAAGATAATTTGCTACAAAAAGCCAGACTTTGAAGTTAACACCATAAGTTGTCTAAGTTTCGGTATTAACTTATTCTTACGTCTTTTTATTATTTTTCAAATTTATTTTGCTAAATATTGAGTCGCGCTTTACTATATAAGCATACATTTTATACTCTCAATTTATGCCTTTAATACTCCCTAGCTTGCTGCTGTATTCCAGTTTTTTGGTATAGATGCCACGCTTCATTCAAACGAGCGTACTCAGTTTCAATGAAGTGCTGATCCTTGCTTGCAGCCGCCCCAACATAATCATTATGACGCTGAAAACTTTCGCAATTTATAACTGCATAAGGATAACTAAAAACATCTTTATTAATCTCATGTTTTTCGTAAGTAAACAAAGAAATATTACCGTTTTTATCGACAACAAGCATATTAGTAAAATTATCATCACCGTTTTTTATAACTTCAATTAACTGTTTTTTGGATAAATCTTTTATCATTTATAAACCTCTTATCAACAATATAAAAAAATCAATAGGCAACACCAAAAATAAATACTTGGTAAATAAATATCAAAAGAAGCAATTCTCACCATTAAATTCTTTTCTAAATGATAATCAAATTGAATAAGATACGAGCTATGCAAAATTACAATTAATATGATCAGCATATTGATAGAAAATAATTAGTTTCGATATAACCGCTAATGTAATCTCGGTAATTAACTACAAACTTACTAATATCTTTTCAGCTTTCTTTAAAATTCACAACCGATAATGTCATTTATTACCGTTTTTATTTTTGTTGTCTTTAAGCATTTTATCATATAAAATGGTTTAATTTAAGTTTAAATCATAGTATTCATATAATGTATTATTTTGTTTCTTCAGCATTTAATTCTAATAGTTTTACTTTTTATATTTGTTATTCGGTATTTTCATAATTGGTTGGTATAACTTGTTGCGTTTTGGAATTTTTATTTCTTAAATTATAGTTTGATTGAGGGGGTTTATTAATTTTCTGCTTTTTGAACCATGCTGAGTACTATTGTACCAAAGTCTACCACTGTTTATTAAATTAATATTTGCCTTCATTTTTACAAATTACAATATCAATAATCTTTTTATTAAAATTTCATAGTCTCATTTATTATTATGAACCAATTTCGTGATTTTCAAATAAAAAAGTAATACATTTGTAATTTAATATAAAAACTCTATCTATATATAGATACTTATTGTTCCTTATTGGAATCTATAAAGTAATTGTATCATTAAAGACCCCCGATCCAAAATGACTATTATACATCATACCAACTTTATTACTTGAATTTATTTCATATGCTAAACTCACAACTTTTGCACAAGCCAGAAGTTGAAAATAAGCGGCTTTTTCTTTTACAGATTCAGTCTCTTCAATTTTGATACCTCCAGCATTCCAAGACATAGTTGACATATTATTAATTTCGTTGAAGGTTAGCCAGTATTTAATCTTATTGTTAAAATGTATAAGCAAAGTTTGAGCATATTTAACAAAAAATCTACGGTTTTACTACTAGCCCAAAAGCCATATTTTTTAGCCCCATTAGTGTATCAAAGTGCTGTAAATTACTATGGGTTCATTATTATATTTCAAACATTGGTCAACTATATTTGTCATAAAAATCCAATCCAGCTTGATTTGGATTTTGATCATCTCCATGTGGATAAATTCTGCTCCAAGCAATTGAAACGGGATAGACTGTAAAGCCCATTTTATGGAATAATTCAATATCTCGTTGATAATGATGGTAGCCATCAACAGCTGTATGTGACGGATAAAATTTTTTTATTTATTTGATTTCTGATCTCCGTTTATTTTTTTTGAACCAAGTGGCATAACATCGACTGTTGAAGGAGCTTTCCAACTTCCAAATATGCAACTTTATACTGAGCTGCAGAAGTTGCTCCACCCCATAAAAAGTTTTTCGGAAAAATCATATTTTTAACACCTTAAACTTCTATTTGTAAAAGATCACCTAAATAATTGATCTTATCTTTAGCAATAGCCTTAACACTACTGAAATTCTTATAATTAGTCACCAAAACCCTTGTGATAGGATCCAATCCTTAACTTTTTATACTCGTTACATCCATTTCAAGTAATAAATCTCCTTGTTTAATAAGAGACTTATATCCTCTACCCTTAAGTCTCACAGTATTTAAGCCACAGGGAATTGCAGTGCATTTACTGAGAACATACAGCCAATAGTTACAAAGCTTATTACCAGACAAATACGGGAACTTTTTCTTGGCATCTTTTTGCATAAAATGCCTAATCTTATTCACATCATTATCCAAGTTGTTAGCGAATTTAATAACACTACCATCAGAAAGCTCTGTAAATGTCTGACATAATTTAAGCCAAATATCTGTTTGCTTGTTCTTTTGCAAAGCAAGCCGATACTTAGTCAAAGCTTTTTGTACTGATTTATACCCAGCAGTAATAACTCTTGCCGGTATAAAAACAAAACTAGTTTCGGGATCTTCATATGTTTTCAAGGCACTTTCCCACAAAGTATAGGAATTTCTCTGATAATTTAAAGCCATTGGCAACGTGAAATAGAGCGCATTTTCATTAGTACTTGGATCTAAGTGCGGGTTGCTATCTTCAGGTAAAGTAGTATCACCTAAATCGCCATTTTGGTACATTTGATAAATTGTTTTTACTTTTTCAAGGATTACATCGGACATAAATTGATGACCTCACTTATCTTTAAAACTAATGATTTTTATTATTCACATGTCAGAGCATTGAGATACTTACTCAGATATTTTTCTTCATCTTCAGGATGATATTGGGTAATAAAACGCGGATGTTCAAGTGGAATTATTTTTTGAAACAAATGTAATTTCTTATTAATTTTGCTTAGTTCTTGATAATTTTGACCACTGCCGATGCAGCAACAAACAGAAGTATCAATTCCAAAGTTAATTTGCGTTTTAAGTGCAGAAATCATAAAAGGAGTTAACATTTCTTCAACTCGCTTATTTTCATAATAATTGCAGTTTACTTGGTTACCCTTAGAATTAGTCTTGCAAATGCCTACGGGACAAACAAAATTGAGGTAAAAATCTCGATAAAATTTGTTCCTTCCACCATATTTATCTATGACTTTATTTAAAAAATTAGAAGATGCATTACTGACATGAAAATTTGCTATTGCAATTCCTGTTTCTTTCTGGAGATTTGAGGCATCTTCAAATGGAATTCCAGTATTAGCTGAGCCTCTTCTTGCCGGTGAACTACCTAATATTAAACAACGCTTGTTGTTGTCATTGAAATACTTCTGATAGAAAATTTGGACAATTTGCAAAACTTGCTTTTTGTTTCTGCCACTATAAGGATTAATTATTTTATATGAGTCAGGTAAATCAATCTTTACATTACTCAGTTTCTGATCAAATTGAAAAATCATTTCTGAAAAAGTTTGTTTTTGTCTCATAATGCCTGCTATCATATCAAGTTACAAAATTATAGTACACACGTTGGCAAACATTTTAACCTTTTTGAAAAATCGCATAAAAATAAAGGATCAGCCCACCATTTTGGACCAATCCTTTATTTTTATATTAATATTCCCATTGATAAGTACCCGGTTTTACACTAATTCCGGTATTTTGAGTTTTTGCTTCGGGGTATTTCTCTAAAAAGCCAGCAGGATCTGGAAGATATACTATAGCTTGACAAGCCTCAGGAATAGTAAATTCATATTTTCCATTCAGTAATTTTATTGTAATCAAGCCATTTTCACTTAAGTACTTCATTTGGAAATCATCAACAATGCCTTTTATCTGAGGTTTAATTTCTACTTCCTTAAATCCAGGTTTAACCTCTTTTAGACCAACAACTTTTCTAATAAACCAGTCAAGAACACACCCCATCGCATAGTGATTGAACGAAAATGTTCCTGTTTTACCATCTGGTTGAATTCCTGCCCATGATTCCCAAATAGTTGTTGAACCATGGTCAACTTCATATAACCAAGACGGACATTTATTCTGGAGAAAGACCTTTCTGGCCAAATCAGTTTCTCCATTATCAACTAATACATCCAGCAAATAAGGAACGGATAAAAACCCTGTATCCAGGCAGTCATGATTATTATGAATTAATGCCACTAATCTACTTAGTAATTTCTTTCTCGTATTAGTATCACTAATCATATCAAATGCTAAGGCCAGAACATAACATCCCTGATAGTCGCTGGTTAATTTCCCGTCTTTGACAAATTTTTCAGTAAAGGCTTGCTTAACTTTATTAGAATAGGCAATATATTCGTCACCATTTTCACCTAAAACATTACTTATTTTAGCTAGAAGGTCAGAAGAATGAGCTAGAAAAGCAGTAGCAACTACATCTTTAGTTGCCTCAGCAGATTTCATTGGATTAGGATCTCCAATCATCATGCTTGGAAGCATCCAGTCACCATAATGAAATGTAGTATCCCAAATGTAGCGATCAATGCCACTCTTATGACCAGCAGCACTTTTGACGCTATAATTGTGCCACTTCTTCATGGCAGCATAATTTTCGGTCAAAACCTCTTTATGACCATATCTTTGATATAAAGTCCACGGCACCATTATAATTGCATCGCCCCAACCAGCTGAACTTAAGCTGCCTTTAAAATCTAACGTGCTTTGATAAAAGCTGGCAGGAGCCGGTGAGTAGTCAATAATTTCCCCGTTTTTTTGCTGATCAATCCGCACATTTTTTAGCCAGCGACGAATCAAATTTTCTGCGTTGTAGTAAAAAGTAGCAGCTGGTGCAAAGACTTGCATATCCCCGGTCCAACCAGCACGTTCACGCTGCGGGCAATCAGTTGGAATAGACAACATGTTTCCCTGTTGACTCCATTTAATGTTTTGTAGTAAACGATTTATTTGCCGGTTAGAAGTACTTATCTCACCAGTTCTTTTCATATCACTAAAAATAACTATCGCAGTCAAATCTTGAATATCTGCTTGCTCAAGGCCAGTGATCCTAATATATCTGAAGCCATGATACGTAAAGTCAGGCTCGAAAGTTGCCAACTTCCCAGCACCAATCACATGATCTTCCTGATCCTTATTACGACCAATGATATTTTTGAAGAAATGACCATCTTGGTCCAAAGCTTCAGTATGTTCAATCTTAATATCAACATCCTTTTTAAAAGTAGCTGTTAGCCGAATTCGTCCCGTTATAACTTGACCGAAATCAACTACTAACTTGTTTTCTTCTTGCCAAATCTTTTTTGCTGTTAAAGTTTGCATTCGTTTTACCAGCGGGCCAAATTGTGGGGCTAAACGCTCATAATCTGCATCAATTACTTCTGCCTCTTGCGAAAAAGGAGTATTAGTAGCTAACTCATTTTTAATGCGCAGATCTTGTTTTTCACCGATAACGACATCTGCATAACGCCACTTGCCGGTACCAGCAGTAAAAGACTTATCCGTACCAATTTTTAAATAGCTGTGATCTTCATATTCAACAGTTAAGTCAGCTAGTAATGCTAACCGATCACCAAACTGACAACTTTCTCCTGAAACAGCGATTCTGCCGGCATACCAACCATCTGCTACAACTACTGTCAACACATTTTGCCCACTGACTAATAGATCTTTTATGTCATAAGTTTGATATAGTAAATATTCTTGGTATTGTGTATAATCTGGCGTAAAGATGGCATCACCAATCTTCTGACCATTTAAATATGCTTGATACAAGCCTTGTGCAGTAATCTCTAGTTTGGCAGAATTAATAGTTTTTGCTATATTAAAAATTTTCTTAAAAACTATTGGCGCATGTAGTCTTTCATCAACAGGCTTGGGAACTGGTGCCTTTTTGCCACCAAACATGTCAGCTAAAGAAAACTCTGGTTCTTTACTAACCTCAGCAAAATCTGAACTTATCCATTTTCCTAACCATTTATCTTCACTATTTTTAATCATTTCTACTATCCCTCTTTGACAGAATTAGACAAAACTTTTTTACCAAGATTTGTCAAAATGCAAAAAATACCAATTACAAAGCAACTTACACACCCAAAAGTAAAGGAACTTTCACCAACTTTAATGTGAAGTAAATTTAATAATACCGGACTAATAAAACCTCCTATGGAATTCATAAATTGGAAAAGCATCATTGATACTGCTAATTCATATTTATGTGAAAGGACAGACATATAAAACGGAATTGTGGACATAATCATAGACATGGCAAAACCTGAAAGAACACCGCCAATACCAATTAAAATAAGGTTATTGGCAATTCTTCCCAGTAAGAAGGTAACTCCCAAAGTAATGTAACCACCAGCAATTATTTTGTCTTTAAATATTTTGTTCAGATACTTTAAGCTAAAGCCGGCAATAAAACCGCCCGCTGTGCCGACAGCATTGATAATACCCGTAATACTAGTACTACCTAGTTCTTTTTGTCCAATAATAATTGACAGGTTAGTCGGATAGATTGTGTAAAGTATCCCCATTAGAAGAGTAACAAATCCTATCAGCCAGACATATCCATTTAAATGTTTTAAAATCCCAAAAATATTGCCGCTAGCATTCTTTTCACTACGGTCTACTTTATCATTCGGTAAGGCAAACAGCACTAGGAGAAAAACAAATATACCTAAAAGAAATACCCAATAAGAATTAACCCAATTCTTAGCTCCTAAAAGTCCACCGCCAAGCATCATTAAAATAGAGCCTAAACTATTCATCGCTGTATTCTTACCCATCATTGCATTTCTTTCTTCTCCTTCAAAAAAGATTGAAATGAGCATAGGAATTAAGGTGTTAACAAAGCCTAAGCCAAATCCCAGAATAAAAGCACATCCGATTAAAACATCAATGCTGCTATGAACTAATAGCGGTAATAAACCGCCCAACGTAGCTATTCCCAAACCAATTAACGATAACAATTTTTTTGAATATTTAACGGCCAAAGTTCCAACTACCACTGTGGCAATTAGTGTTCCTAAAGAAGGAACTGTTCCTATCATTTGAATTTTAGCGACAGGAACATCTGGAAAAGACTTTGTCATCGCCCCAAATGCGTTAGTGATTACTAAGAAGCTCATTGTTAGCAAGCTCATACTTAGAATACTTATTTTCATTTTTGTTTTATTCATAACGAATACCTCTTACATAATAACTTTCATTAATAGGCCTATCTCTTTAATCCATGGTCATATTAACAGCTTATTGTAAGTGCTTACAATACTGTGCTATGATAAGTTTGTGTGTTTTTATGACATTGAGGATTAACAAAAATGAAATTGATTGATTCTAATAAATTGCCTAAGCTTTCAAGAAATGATTTTTTTAAAATTCCAAATTTGGTTCGTTCAAGCAATATACCAAATTCTGAAAAAATCTTTGTGGTAAGCCACGATTTAGATATTCCTGTACCCTTTCATAAACATGATTTTTATGAATTTGTTTTTATTACTAACGGCATTGCTATTAGCAATATTAATAATAAAGATATCTACCTACTTCCTGATTCGTTGTTATTAATGAATTTACATAGTGCACACTCATTAAAGGTCAAAGATCCTAAGGCACAAGTAATCAATATTTGTATTAAACCGGAAATTTTTGCAGGTGGTGTTTTTGCTGAATTTTTACAGCAAGACAATTATTTATGTAATTTTCTTTGTGATAAAGGTAATAACAGTTACCTCTATTTTTCCCCTACCAGCTTATCTAGATATTTACCTATAATTAACGGAATTTTATCTGAATATGTTACCAATAATTATCATTATAATTACGCAATGCTGGGGTTATTGCTCATCTTTTTTGACCAATTGAGCCATGAAAATTATTATTCTTACACTGGAATCGATAGCCTAAGTTTAAAAGTAATATCGGCCATTAAAGATAACGTTCAAACTGTTACTGTGCAACAATTAGCCCAAAATTTTGGCTACAGTACGGCTTACTTATCACGATACATTAAAAAGCATACTGCACTAACTATTAAAAAAATTATTATGCAAGAAAAGATGAAACAAGCTAAAAAATATTTATCAGAAACTAATTATTCAGTTGAAGAAATTTCAAGGCTGGTGGGTTATAAAAGTGTTAGCTATTTTTTTAAAACATTTGAAAAGCAGAATAATGTTACTCCCGACCAATTTCGCAAAACAGTTAAATAAACTATGAACTTTTTTAAATTAAAACAGTGAATTAAGTATCCAAATTCGTACTTAACTCACTGTTTTTATAAGTCCTTAAGTGGAAAAATTTCATATTAGGCAAAATAAGCAGTATAAAATAACCAACCTGCTAAAACAATTGAAAAAGCAAAGGTAATCCAAGATACAATCTTTAAAGACAAGAACTTGATACTATATTGACCTATATAGCCACCGATAAATAAGCCAATTGCTAGCAATATGGCCATCATCCAGTTGACATGAGCACCAAAAATAAAAACAATTAAGGCTACTAAATTTGCTAAAGCACCTACAAGATCTTTCATAGCGTTAATAGTATAAAACTCATCATCAGATAGATAATTAATGCAAATCAAATGAATTACACCAGCAGCAGCTCCAAAATAACCAGAGTAAACCCCTCCTAGAAATAAACCAATATAAGCCCCCAAAATTTTTCCTTTAGTTCTTTTTCTTGGTTGATTCTCACTACTTTTTTTGCCACTTGTCATTATTAAACCAACCGCAGATAAAAGCACCAGAAACGGGACTATTTTTTCAAAGACTTTTCCAGGAAAAGAGATTAAAAGCAGTCCTCCTGCCACCGCGCCAGATAACAAGAAAAGACAGTAGAAGCTGAACTCTTGCCAATGGCCTTTCATTTTTTTGGCAGAAGCTAAAAGTACACCAGGGCCCGTAAAAATTAAAGCGGCTGTATTTGTGATGTTTGCTGCGATTGGTGAGCAACCCGCTATTAATAAGGCTGGATAAGATACTAAAGATGCCATGCTGGCAATGGCAGAAATAATGCCAGAAATGATACCCATCAAAATTAAAAAAATAACTAATATTGGCATACTCATAATTGTTATCTCCCTTACACAAAGAAAGTCGAAGCTAACTAACTCCGACTTTCTTTTATACTCAACTCATTTTGCTTTTAATCTAAAAACCCTTCCCTGGGCGTAACATGGAAATACTTGGCAATTTCCACCAATTGCTTATCAGTTATTTCGTCTAACCTGTTACCACCCTGCGCTTGAATCGCTGTAAAGATAGTAGCCGCTTTTTCAACAGTTTCAATTAAACCGAAGCATTCATCCGGTGTGTCACCCACTGCAAATATGCCATGGTGTGGCCACATAACAACTCTAAAGCCATCCGCAACTTTAGCTGCTGTGTGCTCACCAATAACTGTAGTACCAGGTGTTTCGTAAGGAATAATTCCTATCCCCTCTGGCAAAACTGGCATTGATTCAGCTTGCATCTTCCAAATAGTTTTACTGAAATACTTTTCATTAAGTGGCTGAGTGAATGACATTGCAATCAAGTTGGTTAGGTGGCAGTGCATAACTACTCTTTGCCTGGGATCGAGCTTTAAACGAGCATAGTGATTCATTAAGTGAGTTGGAAATTCACTTGTGGGCAAAGCGCCATCAGTGTAACCCCAAACAATTTCACCTTTTTGGCCATCAGCACTAATACGAACTAAACCCAAATCTTTTTCGGTATTTTGGAAAACATTCCTAAAATAGCGTCCTGTGCCTGTGACTAGAAAATACTGCCCCTTCAAACAACTAGCGTCAAAGCCAAGATCAAAAACTCTTTTTACTTCTTTAACGTCTTCATATTCCTTTAGTTCTTCAGGAATAATACGGATACTCATATTACCGCCATTGCGCTCATCCCAACCATTGTCATAGCTTTGACGAGTGATATTACACATATCTTTAACAAATGTTGAATTGATAAACTTAGCCATTATTTAATCTCCAGAAACTTTCTTATTAATTTCTCTTAAATTGAACGTTCTTTTCATAATCCTTAAGTTCTTGATACCAATCCATCCCTACGGGAACATTATTTCTTAAGCAGAATTCATCCCATACAGCACCAAATGGGAATGACTTTAATTCTTCAGTTTCTGCTAAGCGTAGAGTATAATCATAGTGATTTTCTGCATCTTTTAATTGGTCAATTGGAGCCAGCAATGCCAAAAGCAAGGCTTTTTGTGCTGAGCGAGTACCGATTACCCAGGCAGAAACGCGATTAATTGAAGCATCAAAGAAGTCTAAGCCAATAACTGTCTTGGACAATAAGTTATCCCTGACCAAAGCCCGCATCATTTTAATTAACATGTCATTCATTGCAGGTACGTGATCACTGTCCCAATGAACTGGACGAGATAAGTGTAAGAACATGCCTTTGCCAAATGCTAAGAATGATGACAAGTAGTCAGAAGGATCTTCAGCTTCATGGAAGTGACCAATATCCATACACCAATCTTTACCTCTTGTTAAAGCATAGTTGTTGTAAAAGAGGTGAGAGCCAACCGTATAACTTTCAACACCGGTACCAAACAATTTGCCTTCATATGATTCCATGGTGTTCTTTTCATCATATTTCTCTTCGTTAATTTGATCTAATGAATCAATCAAACGCTCACGCGGATCCAATCTACTGATAGGTTCATCCTTCATACCATCCATAATCCAGAAGTTGTCAATTGATTGTGCTTTTTGCTCTTCGCCAAAGTAATTAGAAATAGCACGTGCATTTTTACCAACTTGAATCCAGTAATCGCGAACGCTTTTTTCAGGACTTGCTAAAGTCATATTTTCTTTTACTTTAGGACTTGAGAAAAATGTCGGATTGAAATCAAGGTAAATATCATTTTTCTTTGCCCAGTCAACCCAGAACTTAAAGTCTTCTGGTCCAACTTCAGACACATCCTTCTTTTTACCATCAGTCACAGCGTAAATTTGGTGCAGTTGCAATCTTTGCTTGGCTGGAATTAGCTTAAAGGCTTCATCCAAGTCATTAGTTAATTCTTCAGGTGTTCTTGCAATGCCAGGGTAATTACCCGACACGCCAATTCCTCCAGACAAAGCAGCATCTGGCGTTAAGAAGCCGTGGATATCATCTCCTTGCCAGCAAGGAAGAGACACACGAATATTTTGTAACTTCTTTAAAACCTTTTCTGTATCAACACCGACTTCTGCGTAACGTTCTTTAGCAACTTGATATGCTGTTTCAACTGCTTTTTCACTAACCATCATTATTCTCCTTTTATTAAAAAACTTCTAAACATAAATAACTAGACTATCCCTTGAGCTTGCATGCATAGGTCTACTGTAAGGTTTGCTTACTGCACAAATTTTCGTTCAAATATCGTGGACAATTGCATATGATTTTCACTATATATTTCTGTCACAGATTTCATTTATTATTTTAGCTGAGGCTAATGTTTATATTGCTCCACCTCGGTTAGCTGTGTGCAAAAAGTTAATGTAGTCATCAAGAATGCCTAAGTATTCACCCTGTTCAGGTTTAAAATGCTTAATTGCAAATGAATCTTTAATAATTTGTCGCGCCGCCGAAACATTTGCAACATCGTTTCTGGTAATCATTTGAACTGCTAAATTACCGATTGCTGTAGCTTCGCTTGGTCCAGCATAAACATCGATGCCAGCAATTGTGCTCGTCAACTGATTTAGCAAGGCAACGTTTGATCCACCACCAACAATATTCAAAGTATCAATTTGGTATCCTATAATATGATTTAACTTTTGTATTTCATAAGCATAAAATAAAGCTAAATTGGAGTAAATCGCCATCGCTATTTCACCAGGTGTTTTTGGAACTCTTTGGCCTGTTTCTTGACAATAAGCTTGAATTTCTTGGATCATATTTTCGGGATTGACAAAACGTTCATCGTTAATATTGATAAATTGACTAAACGGTTTAGTTTTGCTTGCTAATTGCGCTAATTCACTGAAGGAATACTTGTCATTAAAATCACGTTTTACACATTGAACCATCCACAGCCCCATGATATTTTTTAAAAATCTATAGGTGCCATAAGCGCCCCATTCATTAGTGTAATTTTCTTTATATGCATCTGGACCATTTTCTGGAACATTGAGTTCTGTTCCCAGAAGCGACCATGTGCCTGAAGAAATATATGCCCAATGATGTCCTATTCCAGGAGTGCCGACTACAGCTGAAGCTGTATCATGGGTTGCGACTGTAATCACATCAGTATCAGGCAAATCATAACTTTGAAATTCTTCTCGCTTCAGTTTACCAAGCGGGGTACCAGCATCAACTAATTTAGGAAATTGATCCTGTCTCACATTAACTTCTTGTAGCAGATTCTGATCAAACAAGCCTTCTCTGAGACTCAACATTTGTGTAGTTGAAGCATTTGTCGTCTCTAAAACTGCTTTCCCGGTGAGAACATATCCAATATAATCAGGAATCATCATGATCTTATCCGTTTGAGCCAGAAGTTCTTTGTTTTCCTCAAACAACTGGTATAGAGTATTGAAATCCAGAAATTGGATTCCTGTCTTTTGATAAATCTGTCCCTTAGATACTTTAGCTGTTAATTCCTTAATCGCATTCGTGGTTCTCTTATCACGATAGCTAATCGGATCATCAAGCTTATTTCCATCTTTTCCTACTAGAACATAGTCAACTGCCCAAGTATCAATTCCTAAAGAAACTTTACTAAAGCCAGCTCTTTTTATTTTTTGCAGACCTAATAAAATCTCTTTGATAATATGGTCAATATCCCAGCGGTCATGTCCGTTTTTTAAGGTAAAACCATTTTTAAAACGATGCATTTCTGTTAAGACCATTTTGCCATTTTTTAATTGACTTAGCATCAGACGGCCACTTGAAGCACCAATGTCTACCGCTACATAGGTCTTTGTCAATTATAATCACCTCACTTTCAAACCTTACAGTTATATTTATACGTTAAAATGTCACCGCTTACAATGACATATAAGGTTGCGTATTGTATCATATTGGTAGGTCTATTTTGATTTGAAATATTTATTCATTAGTTTTATAGCACCATAACATAAGTATTAATTACATTTATTTATAAACTTATCTATTCTGAAGATAATATCAAATAACAATATGATAGGTAGTTATATTTGAGGTAGTAAATGGATGAACAATGAATTACTAAGCAAACTAAAAGAACTAAATCCGGTGGAAAAAAAGCAATATAATGAACAACTTTTTATTAATGACTTTAACGATAAAACCTTGCTACATGCTTCAGACAAAAAATTTGTCCCTATTTTTACGGAGGAATTTTTTAAAGGTAAAAATATATATGTCAGTAAGCACAACCGCTTTGCGCCCTATCCTAAACATACCCATACATTCTTGGAAATGAATTATATGGTATCTGGAAGTGCCAAGGAAAAAGTGAATGGTCATACCATTTATTTAAACCAAGGCGATATTTTATTATTAGGTGTCGGCACTACCCATTCAATTGCTACTCTGGGTAAAGATGACATTTTGATAAATATTATTTTCAGAAATAACATCAAGTTCTCTTTAGAAAATTTAAGAACCATTGGCAAAACCAAGAATGTTCTGTCCAGCTTTATTTTGGCCAATGACAACTCTCATGATTTTATGGTTTATAGAAAAAAGCATACTGAATCATCAATTCGCAATATAGCCAATTTAATAATTGAAGAATATTACTTTGACAAGGATTTTTCTGATAAGCTAATTGACAGTTACCTCAATTCGTTATTGATATTGTTATCAAGAAATACTAACATCCATTCTGACAAGATTTTAAAAGAAAACACTCCCGATATTATTCTGTATATTTTAAAAGAAATATCTGCTAACAGTGCCAACATTTCTCTATCTTATATTGCAAAAAAGACCAGTTATAGTCGCTCTTACTTAGGCAATTTATTTAAGAAAACTGTGGGTAAATCTTTTTCAGATGCACTAACTGAACAACGGCTACTAGATGCTTACAACCTACTTAATTCAACTAATTTGTCAATTTCTGATATTATTCAAAAGGTAGGAATTTCAAACAAAACTTTCTTTTACCAGAAGTTTAAGAATAAATTTAACTGCCTTCCTAGTGAAATTCGCTATTTTTAAATAAAAAAATCATTCATTTAACCTCAATTAGGTCATGAATGATCTTTTACTTTTAAGCCAATTAATACACTGATAAATCTGTTTACGAAAAATTATGAAAAATGGTTTTCTTTAGCTAAACAGATTGATACTTTTTAATTTGATTGTATTCTTTACCCTTTTTTATCTTAGCATTACGAAAAGCTATATCTTCCTGTAAATTAAAAAAATACTTGTTACTCACGCCAAATACTCTTCCTAATCTAATAGAAGTATCGACTGTTATTCCAACTCTATCATGTAATATATTTTGAATTTTTGAAGTTGGCACACCAATTAATTTTGCTAGCCTATATGCTGAATTTTGTGGTGGCTTCATAAATTCTTCTTTTAATATTTCTCCAATTGTGGGAGTTGGAATTTTACTCATTTTATTAACCTCTCAATTAGTGATAATCAACAATTTCTACATTTGTAAAAATATTTTGTTTTTATTCTGAAGTTTTACCTGATTATCCAAATCTATTTAATACAGGTGCAATATAAAAAACCTTTCAAGCGCTCACCCATTAGGACTTCTTTGAAAGGTTTTGAACTATCTGAAATTTAAAAATGCTGATTGCCAGTGTAGCATTAACCTTTTAAGCCTTGCTAATCTAGCATTTACAACTATTGTATCTAATTTTGTGTGACTAACTGTGAGCTAACGACATTTAACATATCTTCGTTCTTATCTTGGTCAACATGAACATAAACTTTCATAAACGTTTTTAGTGAATGTCCTAACCGATAAGCTGCCCAAGGGTAACTCATACTTGGAATATTAGCTAATTTAGTTGCTATAGTATGACGACAAGTATACATACTAACACGCAAGCCACGATTATTAACGCCTATCTTTTTACAGATTTTACGCATCATGTCATTTAAGCCACGTTGATCTATTGGCATCCCTAACGAACATAAATTATAAGTAGTTAATGCTAATAAAATATAATCCTGTTCATTATCTAAACCATATTCTTGCAATACATCTGTTTGCTTTTCTTTAAAAATCATTAATATTTGATATAAGTTTTCAGATATTGGCAAAGTTAATCTTTTAGCCCCTTTAGGTCTAGTTTTCAAATGACCATTTAGCTTCTTTGCCTTGCTATTCCAAGAATCGTTAATTTCAAACACTACTTTACCATGATCTTTAGTCAAATTAGCCCATTTCAAAGCTTGAATTTCTTGCGGTCGCATTCCTGTCTCTAAAGCAATCCAGATTGCCAAGCGACTACACCAATAATTAGGTTTTATTGACTTCAACCGCTCCTTAATATCAGTGATAATGGCAATAATTTCTTTATCAGAAAAAACATATTTTTCATCTGGTACAGTCATTTCATCATTACGAAAGAATTTATACAAGGCTTTTATAGGAACAGGATTTTTTACTATCTTGTCCAGTGAACTAAAGTAACATCTAATATTTTGTAATTGGCGGTCAATTGTTGTATGTGGTGCTACACTGGCATGATGTTTTTGCACATAATTACGGGCAAACTGTCGAATATCAGTTTCAGTAATATCTTTTACTTTTTTATCACCAAAATAGTCTTTTAATAGCCTAATTGTATAAGTCCATGCTTTATAAGTAGTTGCCGATTGCCATCTACCTAACTTATGCTCGCTTTCGATAAAACTTTTATATGATTGCACTAGCGGTTGACTCAGTTCTTGGTAATTGCCGTGCGGATTAGAACGGAAATCTACCCACATTTTTTCATATAAAGCCTTAGCTGCCCGATAATTGTCGGCAACTTGACTAGGAACAGGAATAACTTTCCCAGTATGCTCATCTCTTGGTTGTATTCTTACTCGATACTTACCAGCTTTCTTTCCTTTATTAATTTTACTAATTGGCATGTTTATTCTCCTTTTACTTTTAGGAAGAACATACCCTTGATTACTTTAAATTTTACCACAATAATCACCGCTTTCTGATCCAATTTACTACTTCATCATAGTTATAAAATTTCCTACCCCCTGGCGTTATGCGGTGAAACGGCATACCTAATTTAGTTAATTTGAAAAAATAAGTATTAGAAATTTCTAACTTTTTTGCTATTTGTCGGGCATTTAATAACTCATTGCCAAACATTTTTACATCTTCTTTCATTGTTTTATCTACCACCAAATAACTCTTCAAATTCAGATTCATTATCTTGAAAAACTTCCGCAATAAATTTTGGTGTAATATGAATTGCATGAACCCGCCTTTTAAGCTGTTCAAAGGTATCTGTTTTTTCATCAGCAATTTTCACATGTTGATAAAATTCAAACGGACTATAAGGAGTAGTAATAATCAACATTTCAACATTTAATTTCACATCATGGTAGCGTCTTGGTGCTACTTTATCATGCTCATAAGGATCTAGTAGCCTTAATAAGTCGGCATATCTAAAATCATTGGGACGCAAATCATTCAGAATTACATAATGTTCACCATGATAATCTTGAAAGTAATCCCGACTGCTGCCTAAGATAGCAACTTTTTCACCACGAACTAGCTTATTTGCATAACGTGTTTTACCAACTCCAGCTTCGCCCCATAACCAAATTGTTTCTGCTTTGCGATCATGATATTCATGTAACCATTCCTCATGCTTTTTATCCGCAATTAATTTAGTAATATTGTCAATCACGCTTTTTCTTTTAGCAACTTCAGCTAAACCAATAATATCCGCTAATTCTTGATAATCAATTTCTTCATTAGCATATTGCGTTAAGAAATTAGCCACTACTTTAGAATTTAACCTGCTTTGGTTAACACTGCTTTGTATTTCAGTAATCCTTGCGGGAAAATCAAATGAAGCCACCACACTATTAGGATCGTATTGATACTTATCTTTAGCTTCCAATGTTGCATGAATTAGATAGCTATAAGCATTACTGATTCTTCCTTGCCAAACTTCTAAATATTGCGGTTTATCATTAAAAAGCCTTACAACATGAGAAAGTATTTGCGGATTAGCATATTTTAAGACCACATGTAGATGTTTCCTAATTAGCCTATTACCTTGATCCAAATCTTGGTCATGAATGATATAAGCCCACTCTTGAATATTAGCCTTAGTTAAAATATTGGTTAGTTCAGTAAAATCTATCTTTAAATGGGCAAAATCTTGCATATACATAAACTGTCTAGCTCTAATCTCTGCCATATAATTCCCTTCTGCACAGTTTGCACACTTTTAACATTTGCCATAACAAGCCCAGCAAATGTTGTCACATCAGTGCTTAGCACACTTACACAGTAGAATATTTATAAATTATGCAAGGTGCCATTCTTTTTGTCTTGAGGACAAAGCTGGCACCTTGCTTCTATTAAATTCTTGTACCGGTTAAAACAAACTGATCATGATAATAGTCTGGTCTACTTACAAAACGATAATTGTCTAAATTATCCATTAAAAATAATCTAAAATCTTCTGAACTAAGCATTTCCCTAATTCGCTTTTTAACTTCTAATTGTGATGATAATTGAAACCAGCGTTTAGTTGGAACTATTATCTGCACACGCCCCTTATTATCAAGGTATTTAACACTAGCCCAACAAACCACTTTGTTAACAGCAGAAATTATTTTATCTGGTTTTTCTGGTTCCATGAGCTTCAATGTTTGTTCTAAAGCAATGGTTTTAGAAATTGATTTACCATAAAATTTCAGAAAATAATGTACGATTAACAGAATTACTAGAAT
Organism: Lactobacillus sp. ESL0260; assembly: GCF_003692935.1. Lineage (NCBI taxonomy): Bacteria > Bacillati > Bacillota > Bacilli > Lactobacillales > Lactobacillaceae > Lactobacillus > Lactobacillus sp. ESL0260. Next base: position 18,285 of record NZ_REHO01000005.1, on the reverse strand, counting down.
AATCAGCAAAATTACGCTGATCTTGCCAAGCAAAGCAATTAATTTATCAAATAACTTATTAATTAAGTCTATTCCCTTCATGATTCTTCTCCTTTGGTTATTGTCGGCATGGCAAGTGGTTCAATCCCGTAATGTTTACCATCATTAATCTCAATTATTCCCGTTCCTAAGCCGCCAATAGGGATAGACAAGCCATCAATCATTGACGGGAACAAATACTGAACGGTTGCCTTATCTATTCGTCCTAGCAAAATTCTAACGTTCATCTGTGAGCGAATTGGAATAGGCACAATATCATTTCTAGCAATTTGACTAGTAATAATTAAATTAATTAAGCTTTCTCTGCCAAGTAAGGCAATTAATTCTAATTCGCGGTATAAATCTTTAACTTGTCTTGAAGTTGACGCTAAACCCAAAGTTAAGCTGGCCATTTCTTCCAAAACAACAAAAATTGGTGGCACATTGATTTCGTTAGCGTCAGTGCTAATCTTATTTGAAACTTCATAAAGCTTACTTTGCCTTAACTGCATTTCATTAACCACAGCAGCCAATTCCGCATTCACCCTAGTTAGAAAATCTTCTGGTCGATCGCTATCTTCTGGAATTAATAATTTAATTTCAGAGTGTTTTTTAGCATATCTCGCACCATCAGACTTTTTGGGATCAATCATAATAACTTGTGCTGGTTCATCACCATTTTGATTAGTTAAACGACTAATTATTTCTTCTAAATAACGTAAGGCATAGCTTTTACCGCTACCTGTATTACCGCTAATAATCCAAGTGGTGGCATTCCTGCCAACAGTTAATCCCCGCATCAACGGTATTTCCTTATTTAAATCATAGTCAGCCACAATTTTAGTAATTGTGCCGACGAAACGTTGTTTCTTACCCTTGTAACCTGGAAAATAAAAACCCCTAGCTGTTGCTAATTGTTCACCGTCCACTTCTACTAATTGCATGGAAGTAGGTCTAACACAGGTATATTCAGGGAAAACAGCTGCCGAAATAATATCGTAAATACGATAATAAGTATCAGTATTTAATACCAAATTTGTTGGGTAGCGCGGAATAAACAAGAAACCATACGGCTCCTTAATTACTTCTAAGACCAGATAAGATTGCTTAATTGTACTTGCTTCATCAGATAAGACACTATCAAGCACATTTTCAATGTAATTACAGATAGTTGTATGCTTACCCTGCAATGATCTCATCTCCTTTAATGGAAACCTGAACATAGCCCCGTTGATTAGCCCACAGATTGACTTGATCATTCTTAATAGAACTCTTATCAAAATCGATCATTTTACCAGCTTTCAAATCACCAACTTTTTTAAGCTTAAAGTTTAGCATTTGGCCATTATTAACATTATTTTTATCAACCGTGATTGCCATTCTTACTAGATAAGGATATTCAGCAACATCTTTGGCATTATCATACTTTTCACTGGCTTTACGTTCGCTTATACCTGTAATAATTGCGGTGATACCAGTTAATACTTGTTTTGCTGTTAAATTTATTTTGATTGTCATACTTATCTCCAATCTAATCGCTTTTTTACATGCGCTTACATAATTAGGTGTAAAATTTTATTTACACCCATATCAAATACTGAAGATGTCTTTGATTGCAATCAGATTTAATCTTCACAATTGAGTATATGCCTTTTAATCAAGAAAAAGGTTCCCGAAAAAATTCAGAAAAAAACGGAGTAAAAAATGCCTAAACTACCAAGAATTCCAAGTACATTAGCCGAATTAATCAATAGTTATAAAAAAGAAAAACATATTAGTGATATTCAAGTTATTAAAAAAATCAACAGTCTAATTGAAAACGAAAATGATAAGATTCAATACAAAGTAGATAGATTTCAAAAATTGGGAAAAGCAAAGATATTGATTCCTTCAACTTTTTCAGATTGGACTAATTTAACCTCCAAAAATCCTAAACGTCCTATAAATGGTGTTCAGCGACAAGCTATCGCAAATTTATTAAACAAAGATTATATTGAAACAATTTTCGCTAATGGAGCAGAAATTATTCCATTTATGGATAAAGTCTTTTCATATATCTGCGATGTTTTGACAAAAATTCGCGATACACCAAAAAAACGTAAATTTCCAGAGTTTAAATCTCTTAACCAAGAGACTTTAAAAGAAGATTTAATTAGACGCGGTTATGAACAGATAGCTACGCTAATTGATCCAATATGTACTTATGAAATAGCAAGAAATTTTATAATGTTTGAAACAGACAGGATATTAAGTAACATTCAATTAACTTCAGTTGTGACGTGGCTAAAAATCAATTATGACACTTCTATAGGTAGAGCTGGATTACTAACACCTGAATTATTTAACACAATCAATAGTGGGGAAGCAATTTTTCCAAAATTCTATGCTTTTAACACAAAAGTACCAATAGAGTTACTAAACAAAAGTTACATAGACAATGAGTCAATATATAATTTCTTAATATTAGCAATCAAAAAAATTGAATCTCTTCTATTAAGAAATATCTTTGACGAAAACCAATCCAATTCACTGGACAAAAACTTTAAATTCTTAAGATACAAGAACTTATACAAAAGTTTAAGTAAAGAAATAAATCAGTTAAACACGATGCCTAGAAAAGAAACTAAAGCAATCATTAATTCTGTTATCGGACTAATTAAATCCTTAATAAGTAAAATAGCTAAAATTGGGGTTGAAAATATGGAAATAATAAACAATTCTGGCTACGCTATTCCACCAATTACTTCAATCACATCTGCACATATCATTGTAGGAAAAACACTCTTAAATTCCTCAATTAAAGAGACAGATGAAGAAATTATAATTCTGATAAATAAATTCCAAAATTCTTTTTTTAATACACAAACCCAACACACATAAAATAAAATGCACTACCCCAATAAAAAATGATCTGAACCCTGAAATTAATTTGTCCTAATTTTAGGGTTCAGATCAAAATACTATAATAGTGTATTAATAACAATGTAATTATAGAAATGTATACTTTTTTAGGCTGTACGCTAAACTGCCTAAAAGCTAAATAACTATTTGAATTTAACAAGCTTCAATTAAAAAGAGTTACAATTGATCAAAATTGTAACTCTATAAGAAAAAGTATTTCTTAACTTAACGACATTACTAAAATTAAAACATCGCCTTTTTATTTAAATCGTTATATCTTATTTGGCTTTAACAAATTCAACAATATTTTTTCTTTCTTTTCAAGATCTAATTGAGAAGAATAATTAAAAACAACAGTATAAGCCTGAATAGTCATCCAATTTTCTTCTGTTATGATTACTTTCCGATTATCGAGATAGGATTTTTTAAATAGTATCCAATTAGGAAAATCTAACATATTATTTATTAATTTTTTTTGATTTAGTGAAGAAAAACGTGGTGAAAACGAAATTGAAGTCAGTCTATTACGTAGTTTTAAATTACCCAATATTATAGCGTCTGTTGAACTAGTCAACAATTTAGCATACATTTGTTTAACATCTACATTATATTCTGCCATAATCAGTTCAGGAATATATGCTCCTCCAAATCTTGCTGCTCCCTCACAAAATTTAATTGTTCGTTTTTTAGTATCAACAAACCATTCAAAGTGAAAAGGAATAACCTCTGCATTAGTTGAAACATTGATTAAAATGTTTTTTGCCATCTTTTCTATTTTTTTTATTAATTTTGGATCTTTCTCATACAAATCAGCTGTTTTAACTTTTAAAGGAGCAGTATTTTTTTCAGAATCAGAGATTTTTTCACCATACTGATGAATAGTAACAAAAATATTGCCATTAGTATACAAGCCGTCGCTTGTATACATGCTGGTATAATTTACTTTTTCCTCCATCAAATAATTATTTAACGAGATTGGAATATGATTAAGATCTGACTCTTTATTGACATAGTATTGCCCACGGCTTGAATATAAGGCTCTCGGCTTTAACACTATACCATTCGGGTTTGTTTTTAAAAACTTCTTTGCATTTTCTTTTCCTGTATATTCTGAAAAATTAGGTTCTGGTACAATATTTCCAAGAAATGACCTCATTAATAGTTTGTCTGTCAACAAATATGAAGTAACTGCAGACAAACATTTTTTATTTGATCTAGAATTTCTGTCATTTAGTATGCCACATAATTCTACTAAATTTTCGTCAAAGGTCACACATCCAACATTCTCATTACTTATATTTTTCGAAATATTTTCAACCGCTTCAACAATATTTTCTATAGAAAAATCATCAAGTTCAATTGTGTCGATATAACTTGGAAAAGTTTTTTTCTTATATGTATGAATTATAACCTTAAGATTCTCATTTTTTCGTATAGTTTCTACAAACGTCTTAACACTTTGATAGCCAAATTCATGAATTAATATTATCATTTTTTCTCCTTAAAAATTCGAAAGTACATAGTCTTGAAATCTTTTTCTTCGCTGTAAAGTCTCTTTATCAAATACACCTGAGCTTCTCTGAGGAATAGAAAAATCTACTTTTCCTTTCCATTGCATTGCTCCAGCTGCTCCAATAGAGGTCCCATACTTAGGTTGAATTAAAATAATTATCTTTTTTTGCTTATAAATGCTTACACCATAATTGCAGAAGCAATTGTAATACTTATTTGCTACATCAAGCATTGCAAAATGAATTTCTTGAAGAATAAAAACTAATTTTTCTAAATCAATTTCACAAAACTGCTTCCATTCTGTAATTACATTAATACCAACCCCTAAGCCATATTTTTTGCTTTTTTTGATTCCTATAGATCGTTTATTAAACAAATATTTGAAATAAACACACGCCTCCTCTAGTTTTTTATCAAATTCACTTAGATTAATCTCTTTAATTTTCAATTTATTCAGTTCATAGCTAGAAAAAGTGTTAATATGTAGGTGAAAAGCTGGTAGCGACATTGCTGATTTATTAGAAATATTTGATGAAATATTATAAATTAGTTTTGTGGTTTCAGGATATATTTTAAATTTCTTTTCTAACTTAAAATTCTCTATTTTTTTTTGAATATCAATCCCTGTCTGCAAAATAGTTTTAAATTCTTTTTTATTATTAATAATTTCATCAATCCCATCTAAGCTTGAAAAGGCTAACATAATATCAAATAAAGTATGGGGATGCAGCTTGTCTATTGCAATAATTCCTCTGTGTTTTTGATTTCCTAACTTAATTATTCCTAGTCGTCCACCAAGGAACATTTCATCTTTAATTTCATTTTCTTTATTTAGATCACAAAATTTTATCTCAGGTATATCATATTGACCGATTTTTATTTTCATATTAGAAAGTTATCCTCTTATTTTTAATTTTTATAACTTTATTTGTTAGCAATGCCAAATCGTTTTTATTATGACTAACAAATATAAGTGTAATTTTATTATTTTCTATCCATTTATTAAGAAAAGTAAACAGTTCTCTTCTCTTATTGTCATCTATTCCATTAAAAGCTTCATCTAATATTAAAAGATCTGGTAAACTTAGTAATGCGACACCTACTAAAACTACTTTTCTTTGTCCTCCCGAAAGAGTGCCATATTTCTGCTGGAATAAACTGTTTAAACCTAATTGATCAATTATGAAATTTCCTTGTATATCACTGATTTTAGATAAATGTTTAGCTCTTCTAATTATATAATTAACCCCAAGCCAATTTGGGAATTCATCAAATTGTGGAACAAAAAACGTTCTATTAAAATTGTTTTCTATTATTCCATCGAATTTTTTATCTAAACCAGCTAGCATATTTAAGAACGTCGTTTTGCCAATTCCAGAGTTTCCTACAATACCCATTCTGTCCCTATACTTAATACGAAATTGCTCGCATTCAAATAAAACTTCATTACCCACATATTTTTTTAAGTCGTTTATTATTATCTCTTTTTTCTTATAAATAATCATACCCTTTCGTACTCATATACTTGTTAAAATCATTCTTTTTTAATGTCATAAAATACCTCCTTGCTAGTAATTGGCCTAACTTGAAAAATTTTGAAATTTCCAAATTTATCTATAGTCCATTCGACATCAATATCAAAAGAAAACTCAGATTGAATTTTTTTAAGTTGTAAAAATAGTTCTTTTTTCCAATCTTTGTCTATATTTTTCATTTCATTATCAATATACCCACTAAATCTTTCATTCACTTTTCCTTTGACAACATCTTGAGGTCCATTTTCAGAAACTTCTGTGATAAATTTATTAGTATTTTTTTCTAAAAAAGAAACACCTCCTATTGAGCTAGCTATATACGGCTGGATAAAAATTTGAAGATGATTTGCCTTTTCCATTTTTCTTAAAGTTTTGGTAAATGAATTAAAATTATTACTACATTTTATTGATTCATATTTTCCAGCCATCGAAAACTTCAAACCATCCTCTTCAGAAGAGGAACTTCTAATAATCAAAAATTTTGTTTTCCACATATTAACAGTAGATTTATATAATATTTCATTCAGTTCTAATAAATTATATTTTTTTGGATCAAACGAAATTGCAATTCCATCTAAAACAGGGTAGCCTTTTCTTTTTAGTAAAGATAATCTAGCTACCTTTGAACCAAATATTTTAGCGTCTATTTTAGTTCCTATCAAAGCAACATTAATATCTCTCAAATTTGCAACTAATCCTATTGTGCCATTAAGAATCAAATTGTCTTTATTTTGTATTTTTCTTATCAAGTTTTTAATGCCAACTAAACAGGGCTTTTTTAATTCTCTTGCAACTATTGACGCGTGACTTAGAATTCCCCCTTCTTCAGTAATAGAACCTGCACACTCATAAAATGAATCTACCAAATTAAAATCAGTTCCAGGTGCAACTAATATTTCTCCCTTTTTTAACTGGTTACTATCCGTTGAATCATTAACTAAGTGTGCTTTACCAATAACTAAACCTCTGCTAACAGGTACGCCTCTCATTAATTTTAAAGTTCTACTGTTTGAGGTTTTGCTGGCAAAATTAGTAATCAATAATTTAGTATTACTATTTGCTTCTGTTTTAATATTTTCCTTACGACTTAATACGACACCTTTTGATCGCTCTTTTATAGTATTTTTTGAAACTCTATAATCTTCATAAACTGCTTTATACAATTCCATTAACATATAGAATTTTCCCTCTTGTGGCAAAATTTTTAGTTTTGATAATAAAGTATTGAATACTCTGTTTTTTTCTGTTGATACTTGTCCCATTAAAAATTTATTTTTATCCCTTAATTCAAAAATTTTGGAACTGTAATTTCTCAAACATATTGCTAAATCCATATTTTTAAATGCAATTTTATCTTTTCTTCTCCCATAAGAAGGTAAAAAACTTTCCTTATTAGTATCTTTCACAAATTGCTTTTCTTTTTCATTATTACTATTTTTTTCCTTAAAATTACCATATGCTGTTTCTAAGCCACCATATTGATTTGTATAAATTTGTTCGGCTTCTTTATTAGTAATCAACCCTTTTCTTTTCTTTTCAGAGAGAGAAACTTTCAATTCAATTGCATCTGTTAAAATAGAGTGTGAGTCTCCCAACAGCCAATTAAATGCATCAGTACCAAAGTTTTGTTCACTTTGAAGAAATTTTTTAATGGCATAATGTAGACCTTCTTCAATTTGAACCAAATTTATACCATAAATTTCATTTAAAGCACAAAAATGTAATTTAATTAATGTATGACATAATATTTTAGGACTATCAGAGTTCAAGTCCCGTTGAGCTATCGATTTTAGAAGTTTTTTTAGTTCTGTTTTGGGAAATTCTATGTAATGATTCAATCCGATTAAAAAAGATCTATCTTTTTCAAGAAATTTATTACCTACATATTCCTGGAGAAAGTTCCACTCTTTTTCCGGTGCATAAGCTTGAAAAATTCCATCTCTGTAAATTGAAATAATATTTCTAAACCGTACTGGATTAATTTCTAAATCAACTTGACTGTACAGATCTTGTAAAAATTCCACATCTATCATTTTGTCCACATTTCTGTGATTAATAATTTTATAATTATCATTTACTGTATTTGAAAATAACATTATTTATCCTTTCACTTAATCTAAATGATGTGAGTTAAAAAATATAAGACCAAACTTCATCAGCACAAAAACAATAAACTCTCCAAAACCGATTATAATAAAAGCCGACCAATCTAAAATATTTAAAATTGAAAAAGTATATGTACCTATTGGTGCAAAAAGTGTGGATATTGTAAAAACAGCACCAAAAACCCTACCCATAAATTCATCAGGTATTTCAGATTGAATACCTGAAATCATTTGAATATTAAAAAATGTAAGGCAAAGCATAGCTAATGAAATCAGTAGTAAAATTAATATATTACTAAATTTGAAAATAGATACAAGTAAAGTTGCTAACGACATACCTAATAGGAAATTACTATATCTTTCAGGTGTCAGACTTTTTTTAGATATACCATTCAATAAAGCACCCAAGATATTACCTACTGAAGAGGCAACCAATACATAAGCGTATAAATTTTTGCTGTTACTTATTTTATTAATAAAAGGCAATGTAAAGTTATAACCTGCCAAGAAAAAATTTATTAAGCTACTGGAAATTATGATAATCAGTAACTTTTTATTGTTCCATATATATTGGCTTCCTTCTATAAAAGAACCTATTAAGTTATCTCGTTTTTTTAAATCAATAGCTCTATCATTTACTATAAGTGTTAATCTACATTCAATTAAAGCTGACACAAAAAAACTAAGCGAATTTATAAGCATTCCAATTTTAAAGCCAAATCCATTAATAATTATCATTCCTAGTATAGGAGACAAGACATTTATTACTTCAGAAACTGATTTAGAATACGAATTATATTTATAAATGTTTTTTTTGGATAATAGATCTTTAATAATTGCTTTATATGCAGGACTGTTAAAAGAATAAAGAATTGCAAGAATTATGTTTACAACTATTAAATTCCAAGCTTTTTTAGATGAATAGTTTAAGTAGACTATCAATGTTACAATTCCTGAAAGGATATCTGTATAAATTAATAATTTCTTTCTGTTTTTTTTATCTGCAAAAACGCCACCCACTAAATTGAATAGCAGACCAGCTATTGCTTCCCCCCCCTTGATACAATCCCATATAAAGATTTGTGTTATTACTTAATCCTGAAATTACAAGTTGATTAGCGTAATCAAAAATTTGTGTACCAAAACTATTTGTTTGTCCACTTATCAATAAGTTTATTATGTTTGCTTTTTCTATATTTGTTTTCTTTTTCATCTATTTCTCCTTAGTAAATACTTAACAGAGTATAAATTAAATTAATTAAAAAGTAAATGATAACTTTCATATTTTTATAAAATATAATTTACCATTTTTATAATTATTTGTAATGAAATTATTAACAACTGATAACACATACGAAGCTCAATTGCTAATATTTCAGAAAACAAATTTTATAAAGCTTAATTTAAATACTGGTAACATCTAAAACTATTTTCAAAAAAATAAAGATATATCTTAGATTTGAATGAAACATTTTGGTGACATATACCTATTCTATGAGTACGGAATACTTGCCTGCTTTTATAATCATAAAAAGTACAAATATGTTAGCAACTACTGTGCTATTGTTTAAAAAATTTCACAAATAAATTGATAAAAATCAAGACAGTATAAAAACTATCACATTGAATAGTGATCTAGAATTCACTGATATGGTCAAAATACAAAATTTATTTTATACACTCATATTACTCATAGGAACTAAGAGATAGCTAAAACTATAATTTTATTTTATATCAAACTAATTCATTTATTATGATGCTCTCTCTTTTTATTTTGTTTATACATTAAGAATCTTTAGAGAGATTCCGTAAATCTCTTCCAACTATTTATCTTAGAACTTAATTCAGCCTCATTAGCAACTTGTTGCATAACTAACTTAATATTGTTGAACACGATGCTCATCAAAATCTATTAAATAAACATAACATGGGTATAACTCTATAACTTAGTCAAAAAATAAGGCTAGTGGAATCCATAATAAATAAAAAATATTTGGAAAGCAGCGATCCTTATTCTTAGCGATTTAATAATTTTTTACTTAGTTATTACTACAACAACTTTAATTGCTGCTAATTTTGTGAGAAACATAAAATTGCGATCGAGCTAAAACAGATAAATTATTAAAGAAAAAGTAATATATCTCCTTAGTCACACTCAGTCACACAAAAAAGCAAGCAATTAAGCCTGCTACATCAAGAGTTATGTTCATTCCTGAAAAATTAATAACGACAAATTTTCAACTTATTTCACATTGTGTGACTAGCAGTGTGACTGACCACAACATTTCACATTAATTTACAACTATTTAAAACACTTCATAACAAGCAAAAGCCCGTCATATCAAGATTGATACAACGGGCTTTAATGCTATATTTGCCTTTGTTATGCTGATTGCCAGAATCGAACTGGCGACCTTTTCTTTACGAGGGAAACGCTCTACCAACTGAGCTAAATCAGCAACTTTCACAACGTTTAAATTATACCAAAACAAAAAAAGTCGTGCAATCGAATGCGCGACTTTTATTTTATTTCCAATCTAGGCAAAGCTCTTGCTTGTGCAACAATTCTGGCAACTCGTCACGATCAATTCTCTTATCGTTTAACTTGTCACCAGTTATTTGCTTGGTAAAAGAATCAATACGTCTATTAGCATCCCGCAAGTCATAGTAAGTGGTAACGACTTGGTCATAGTCTTTCAAGTCTACCACTTTAAAATCACGCGGATACTCATTTTCAAAAGTTGTAAATGCTAGTGGCAAGCGCGGTTTCAATTGCGGCTCTTGATCAGGAATACCCACTTGCATCCCTAACGCTGGAAATGTCAGCTTAGGCAAGTCTAATACGTCTAGCATTTTTAACGGATGATCATTAATGGTGCCAAGAGGCACATAGCCTAGATCCATACTTTCAACAGCATTAGCCACATTTTGCCAAGCAAGTAATGTGTCATCCATCCCCTGAAAGAAAATGTCAGTGGTATGAACACGTCCGTCATCTTTACCTAATTGGCGGCGAATTTGTTGGTTGCGGTATAAATCAACTACAAAGATAAACAAATCTCCTTCAGCACCAACATATTTTTGTCCGCACAATTCCCTGATTTTTGCCCTTTTACTTTCATCAGTAATATGAAGCATTGTCGCATTTTGCATAAACATGCTGGTCGCTGTATGTTGAAAAACGGTGTACAAAGTATTTAATTGTTCTGCACTTAGTGTTTGATCTTTAAATTTTCTGATAGAGCGATGATTAATTTGCTGGTTAATTGTGGAATTATGAATCATTTTGATACTTCTTTCTAACTATCTTACTAAAAGTAACTGTATTGCAAAATGATTTTACTGTCAATAATTGTCTTTTAAATTAACAGACTGTGCTAAAATTTAGACAGAAGATCATTACCATATAATAATTGGAGGAATTTATGCGCGTTTTAGTTATCGGCGGTGCCGGGGATATTGGCTCGGTAGCTGTTAAAAAATTAATTGAACAAAATAATGATGTTGTTGTCCTAGACGCTTTGTACACTGGACACAGAAAAGCAGTCAACCCTAAAGCCAAGTTTTACCATGGAGATATTGAAAACAAGTTTTTAGTTAGCCAAATATTGCGTCAAGAAAAAATTGAGGCAGTTATGCACTTTGCTGCATATTCTTTAGTGCCTGAATCTGTACAAAACCCACTAAAATACTATGATAATAACGTTTCAGGTATGATCGCACTCCTAGAAGCCATGAAAGATGCCGGTGTCAATTACCTCGTCTTTTCTTCAAGTGCCGCAACTTACGGCATCCCTAAGAAATTGCCAATTACTGAAGATTCACCTCTTAATCCGATTAGCCCTTATGGTGAAACCAAAGTAATGATGGAAAAAATCATGCATTGGGCAGATAAAGCTGATGGTATCAAATCAATTGCACTGCGCTATTTCAACGTTGCTGGTGCTGCAAGTGATGGGTCAATTGGAGAAGATCACTCTCCGGAAACGCATTTAATTCCTAATATTTTAAAAAGTGCTGTCAGTGGCGATGGTAAATTTACTATTTTTGGTAATGACTACGACACTAAAGATGGCACTAATGTCAGAGATTACGTTCAAATCGAAGATCTCATCGACGCACACTTGCTGTCTTTAGAGTACTTAATTAAAACCAATAAATCCGATGTGTTCAACCTAGGAACTGCTCATGGTTATTCCAACTTAGAGATCTTACAAGCGGCTCGTAAAGTTACCAATATTGAAATTCCATATACTATGGGACCACGACGTGCAGGTGACCCTGACAGTTTAGTTGCCGATTCAACCAAAGCCAGAACTATTTTAGGCTGGGAGCCGCAACATGAGAGCGCTGAAGATGTAATGGCAAGTGCATGGAAATGGCACCAAACTCATCCTCAAGGATACGAAGACAAATAACAAAATTGCTGGTAAATTTTACCAGCAATTTTTTTGATTAGTTTTTAGAATTAAATGTGATATATAACTCCATATCACAGAACTTACCGTGATACTTAACTTCATCTTTAAGCCTAGCCACATATTCAAAGTGCAGCCTCTCTGCAATGGCTCTACTAGGTTTATTATTATGATCTGCCAGTAATTTAATACTGTGTAATCCAAACTGGTTGAATGACACGTCTACTAACTTTTTAACGGCCTGAGTCATGATTCCGTTACCCTGATATTTTTGCCCCAGCCAATAGCCAATTTCGCCGCTTTCATTTTTTAACTTAATATTGTGCAGGTCAACCATTCCCGCTGGTTTGCCATTGACAAGAACAACTAGTACCAGTTTCTTATAATTAGCGGTGTCAACTCGCATTGCCTTAATAAAATCAACTTCATCTTTGACACTCGCAATCTTACCTGCCCAAGGTAAAAAATGTGCCAGCTGATCACGGTCATGGACAATAATTTCGTATAAAGCTTCCGCATGACTGACTTCCGGTAATACCAAACTAATATCCAAGTTATTAACAGTAAATTGGCCAATGGTAAACATTAAATCTTCCTCCTTAATTTATTTTTAATAAAATATATGATACTACAATTTGTCTTTAAATAAAGCCCTTTTTAACATAACAAAATTTACAATTTAGCGAAATTTTGGTTTTGTTAAAAACATACGCTTATGTATAATGCTATAATTTAATAATGTAACTAATTTTTAAGTATTTGGAGTGATTTAATGAGCGAAGAAGAGGAAAATAACGGTTCTGGTTACGAACGAACCTTGACTAACGCGCATATTCAATTGATTGCCCTGGGTGGGACAATTGGTACTGGTTTATTTCTAGGCGTAGGTAATAGCATTAGACGAGCCGGTCCCAGTGTCATTCTGATTTATGTCGTCGTTGGTGTTTTCTTATTTCTACTAATGCGAGCTTTGGGTGAGCTAATTGTTTCAGACTTATCCAAGCATACCTATATTGATTTTATTGAAAAGTACTTAGGTAAAAATACTGGCTTTATCTCAGGTTATCTTTACTGGATTAGTTGGGTTACGTTAGGCATGGCAGAAATGACAGCCCTAGGTATATATTTCCAGTACTGGTTTCCCCATTTGCCCACCTGGGTGCCTGGCTTGATCACAATCGCAATTTTACTATTTATTAATTTGCTTTCTGCCCGACTTTTCGGTAATTTGGAGTTTAGTTTTGCTATTATTAAAATTGTGACTGTTATTGCTTTTGTGATTTTAGTAGCCTATTTGTTAATAACTGGTGGCAAAACCACTTTTGGTCCCGTTACTCTAGCTAACTTGTCTGCGCATGGTGGCTTCTTTGCTAAAGGGAGTACCGGCTTTTTCTCTGGCTTTCAAATGGTTATCTTTAGCTTTGTTGGCGTTGAACTAGTCGGATTGACTGCTGCCGAAGCCCAAAATCCTAAGGTAACGATTAAAAAGGCTATTAACGAAGTACCAATGCGGATAATATTATTTTATGTTCTCGCTATTATCGCCATTTTGGTCGTTATTCCCTGGGATAAGGTGGCTACTAACTCTAGCCCATTTGTGCAGACTTTAGCAGCAACTGGCATTCGCAATGCTGGTTCAATTATCAACTTTGTTGTCATTTCAGCAGCTGTTTCTTCAACTAATAGTATTTTGTATAGTGCAGGCCGATTATTATTTTCTGTTACTTTTAACGGTAAGGGTAAATTTAACCAGACATTTGGTCATTTAAGAAGACAATTACCACAAAATGCTTTAACTCTATCAGCCTGCCTAATGGCCTTAGCACCATTTGTTATTATTATTATTGGCAATGAGGCCTTTAATTTTATTTCTTCTACTTCTACCAGTATGTTTTTAATTATTTGGTGTCTAATGCTTTTAACACATATTGCCTACCGGAAAAAGACACCTGCACAAGAACTTACCGATTTCAAAATGCCAGGGTTTCCTTTTTTAGATTACATGACTTTAATCTTTTTTATTTTAATGATAATTTTACTATTAATTTTACCTGCAAACAGAGTATCAATGGTTTCAGCTCTGTTAATCTTTATAGTTTTGTCAACCGTATCTAAAGTTTGGCACAAAGAAAAGAAGGCATAGCAATGCCAGCATTGAAACAAAAAATTCCTGCGGAATTCGGTGTTGTGGTAGACATAAGTATTAAAACCAATAATTAACAAAAAATTCCTAGACAATTGATTTTGTCTAGGAACTTTTTTAATTATGTCTTATTCTTCTTTTGATTTTTTGCCATAATCCCAGCGCTTGTCGCATATGTTCAGCGGGAACATATTGACGAATAGCACGTAAAGTTTTCTTATTGTCTCGCGTAGTAAAAATAAACTTACCACTTGCACGAGTGCGAATTTCAAAACGAGGTATATAGCGTCCATGAAAATAAACATCCGCTACCACGTAGGTAACCTCTTGCCACGGAATTTGGACATAATCAGAGATATTGCGCTCATTATAGAATTCAAACGCCTTATCTCCAACCATTACTTTACCGTATGTTGATAACGCACGAAACCAAGTTGCATTTGCCGTTAAATCAACTTTAGTATTTTTTGATTCAACCATTTTAAATTAAAGCACATGCAGAACGTGCAAAACAACACCGACAATAAAGATGGCAATAATGATCAAAATTGGTGAAACTTTCTTCTTTAATAGCCACATACAAAGGAAAGTGAGCAGTAGTCCGGCTAAACCAGGGATTAAGCTATCCAAGTTGTTTTGCAAAGTAGTTACTTTAAACTTGGTTAGTGATAAGCCGTTGGCTTGATCTATTAAAGCTTGCTGAATTCCTTTGGCACCAGCAGGAAGTGATCCCCAGTCAATATAGCCACCCTTTTGAATAGGGGTTTTTGAAACAATCGGAGTGAACTTAATGTTAACCCAGCGTTCAATTAAGGAGCCTAAAACAAACATACCCATCATGGAGGCGCCACGAGTTACTTTTTGCAATAGACCACCAGACATATCACTGGTAATAGCAGAACCGGCCTTGTAACCAAATTCCTGTGTATACCACATAAAGGCCAATCTAATTACATTCCAAATAACGAAGAACAAAATCGGTCCTAACACGTTACCCTGAATAGCCATTGAAGCACCTAAGGCACCAACTATTGGTCTTACCGTGTACCAGAATACAGGGTCACCAACACCAGCCAAAGGTCCCATCATTCCGACCTTAACACCTTGAATAGCTTCATCTTCAACTTTAGCACCATTAGCCTTGTCTTCCTCTAAGGCTAAAGTAACACCTAAAATTGGTGATACCAGATAAGGGTGAACGTTAAAGAATACCAGGTGTCTTTGTAAAGCAGCTGCCATATCATCCTTTTTAGGATAAAGTTTCCTTAAAGCGGGAATAAGTGAATAGGCATAACCACCGTTCTGCATTCTTTCATAGTTCCATGAAGCTTGCAAAAATTGTGAGTGCCACATAACTTTGAAGCGGTCGGCTTTAGTTAATTTTATTTTTTTATCAGCCATTATAAAATCCTCCTCTTAAATATCACTCTAATAGTCATCTATGATATCGCCGAGTGGATCGCCGGTACCGTCATTATCAGAATTTGAGCTACCGCCATTGCCACCTTTTGACTCTAAAGATAAGTACATCAGTGCTAAAGCTAAGCCAATTGCACCTAAAGCAATCAAAGTTAAATCTTTTATTGCTGCCAGAGCAAAACCGATGGCAAAGAATGGCCAAACTTCACGACTGGCCATCATGTTGATAACCATTGCGTAACCAACAGCTACAACCATAGCACCACCAATTGACATACCATCGCTCAGCCATGCTGGCATTAAGCCCAGCCAGTATCTAACTTGTGAAGCAGGAATAGCTAATAGCAGTGCAGCCGGAATAGCGATTCTCAACCCTTGTAGACAAACATCAAGCCATTGCCACATATTAATTTTACGCCAATCACCCTTTTTAGCATCAGCATCCATAATGTGGACAATACCAGTAGAAATAGTCCGCACAATCATGGTTAAAAAGAGTCCGGCAACGGCCAAAGGCATAGCAATACCAGTAGCCATACCAATTCCTTTTGTTCCTTGACCACTTTGAACCAAAATGATTGCGGAAGCTACTGAAGCTAAAGCGGCATCAGGAGCAACAGCAGCACCAATGTTAGCCCAACCTAAGGCAATCATTTGTAAATATCCACCTAGGATAACACCTAAAACTAGATTACCAGTTACAAGACCAATTAATGTACAAGCAACTAATGGTTGGTGAAATTCCCATTGGTCTAA
Organism: Lactobacillus sp. ESL0260; assembly: GCF_003692935.1. Lineage (NCBI taxonomy): Bacteria > Bacillati > Bacillota > Bacilli > Lactobacillales > Lactobacillaceae > Lactobacillus > Lactobacillus sp. ESL0260. The sequence goes on along the minus strand of NZ_REHO01000005.1, from coordinate 1,478 downwards.
GATACCTTCCATACCTGCAAGAAAGGCCACTATGACAACTAAAATCATTTGAATAGCGTTCATTTTTTACTCCTATTCTCCTACTTGTTTTGTTCGTCAAGCAAACTTTGGGCTTTATTTAAAATAGCTTCCATATTGCCTTCTTTATCTGTTGGAACTTTACGCACATCGTACTTGACTCCCATTTTTTCAAGTTCGTGGAAAGTATCAACATCTTCTTGATTCATAGACAATACGTTATTTGCATTGACGTCTCCGACTTTGTAAGACATTGAACCGACATTAACAGTCTTAATGTCAACACCTGCTTTGATTACTTTTAAAACATCTTCCGGGTTTTCAAAAAGCAATAAGGCATGTGTATTACCAAAACGGGGATCTTTAGCAATCTCTACCATCTTCTTCAACGGAACAGTATGCGCTTTGACCCCTGCAGGAGCGGCTTCACGAATCATGCTTTTACGCATTTCGTCTTTAGCTACACTATCGGAAACTACAATTACACGATCTGGGTGCATAGTCGGTATCCAGCCCGTTGCTACCTGACCATGCAAAAGACGTGAATCAATTCGCGCTAAGACAAACTTAATGTGACCATCACCAACAACTGTACCTTCAGGAATAGTTTTCTTATTAGCTGAATTAGCAGGTTGGGACGGTTTTTGAGCTGCTGCAGATTCCTGCGGCATTAAGTCAACTGGCTTGGTTTTAATACCGTCCTTTGCCGGCTCAATAATGGCACTTGCAATCTGATGAGCAGTAGCATCGGGATTGGCCATTCTCTGCGTTAGTGCTTCAACAACCATTGGTAAGTTCATACCAGTAACAATAGCCCAATTAGGATGCTTTTCAAGCAGGGCATTAGCTTGATTAAATGGCGTACCTCCCCACAAATCAACTATCAGCAAAACTTCATCTTGATTTGCAAATGAAGCAATTGCCGTTTCCATTTTGCCTCTAATATCATCTGGACCTTCATCAGGTTTCAAAATGACATGAGCAAAATTATCTTGTTCGCCAAACAGCATCTGCGCAGATTCCGCAATACCGTCAGCAAAACCACCATGGCTGGCTAAAATAATTCCTACCATGAGATTTCCTCCTTTAGATAAAACATATCCAATATTATTTTATCGTTAAAAAGGTTTGATGTCACATTCTTTAAAAATTAGCTCACGTATTTCTAATATAATAGCCATCGTCACTTAAACATCATCAGGCACAAAAAAAGAGGACCTTTCCAGGTCCTCTTCTCTCTTTGCTCCGGCTGTCAGACTCGAACTGACGACATCTTGATTAACAGTCAAGCGCTCTACCAACTGAGCTAAGCCGGAATACTAAAAAGCACGGCAGCGTCCTACCCTCGCAGGCAGTCTCCCACCAACTACTCTCGGCGTGAAGAAGCTTAACTACTGTGTTCGGCATGGTTACAGGTGTTTCCTTCTTGCTCTTGCCACCGTACTTTTCCTTGTGAGCTT